>JANPGT010000803.1:0-3479 GCA_031424135.1 Chitinophagaceae bacterium | reverse complement strand
GGCTTGTCACTGGTTTCACCCGGATGCATGGGGCATGTATATGTTTTCATTACATCCATTTTCATTCTTTCCTTATGTGACAGGCCCATTATGGAACCACATTTAGGGCATTTGCCGGGTTTTTCACTGGTGACATCCGGGTGCATGGGGCAACGGTAGATCGTAGCTTTCTTTTGCCCTGGGTGCTTCGATGGATGCTCAGCACTGTCCTGCGCAAACGCGGCCAGCGTAAAGATGGAGAAAGCTGTCATTAGCAGCATAGTTAAAGATTTCATTTTGTGTGTTTTTTAAATGAGGAAAAACGAAAATTATCATCGAAAAGCCCTGCCGCAATTCTGGCCTGCAGGGCGGTTGTTATTAAGACTGTTTTCTCTGGTACTGGCAGCAACCTGGCAATTGTCTGTAAGCAGCGTCAGCAGCCCTGTAGTCTTGGGTATCAAAGCCGATACCGGCCAATTGCTGCTGAAGGACATCAACCGTATTTTTTTTAAATACATCGTAGCTAAGTGTCAATTGCTTACTGTCCCCGTTCCATACGGCGGCTTTAATTCCCTCCAAAGCCAGCGCGGTGTTTTCTATTTTTTTCCTGTCCATGTGGCATTGGCCATATACGTTCACAGCAACTGTTTTGAAACCAATTATTCTTTGTGATTTATCACTTTGTGCATTGACGTTCTGGGTAGTAACGAATGCAATCATGACTGCAAAAAACAATTTGATCGTTTTCATTGTACTCATTTTATGTGAAAAATTGAAGTGGCATTACTGTATACAAACACAGTAACAACAGGCAGGATGCCTGGTAAATGCAGAAGAATGCAATATCAAATACGGTAATCGGAGCAGTAGATATAAACAGGAATGCCATGCTGGCGGGGCGGTGCATGACTGGCTGGATGCTCCTGTGCTGCAGCCAATACCCGGACGTCGGCAATTTCGAAAAAAGCCGGAGGAAGAATAATGGTAGATACCTGGATTAAAGGAGTATAGGATTCAAGGGTTTTCTGGTCGGAAGTATTCTTAAAGAATTTATTTTCGTCTTTGCAGCAGCCCTTGCCAGTTTCAGCCATGCCGCATTTGCTGCATTGTTTTGATTCCCGGTGACCCAGTCCCCAGTTGGCCAGTTTACCCATACAGTAGTGCATATGCACCGTGGCACCAACAGTAGTGCTCATGTACAGAAAAGCCAATATGACGACCAGTAACTTCTTCATCTTGTTGTAAAGCACAAAGGGATTTTGGGTATAACCGTCATGCTACTGCAAAATAGCATGCAATTCAAGGCAAAAATATTGATTTAAATCACCTGGGCACCTGATAATTATTCTCAGACTGTAATATGCTGGCTGGGACCTTTCGGGACTTCTGTATGGAACTGATTTTTCGGATACAAAGTCATACACTACTTAGGCAAAACTCTTTTTTCCAGGCTTCATAAAACTAACCTGAAGGAATAATTAAATATGGGATAATCAAACCACCGGCTTTATTACCTTTATCCGGCATTTAAAAGTTACAATATGAAAACATTTGTCAGGATTTCGGCAATAATTATAGCAATCGCAATGCTGGGCTGCAATGAACCGAAAAAGAAAGAAAACAGAGAGCAGCTGATCGGTAAAGGACAAATGCCGAACCTGGCCAGGGACCCGGCAGCTAATTTCTACCTGACCTATGGGATTGGCGACAGTATAATGTATGCAGCATCCAGGGATAAAGGCAATAATTTTTCTTCACCTGTATTGGTAGCTGTGCTGCCGGAATTGGCCGCTTCGCATATGCGGGGCCCTCAAATTGCATCCACAACAAGCGGGACAATCATACTTGCTTCTGACAAATCAGGAGATATCTTCTCCTATACAGAAGATAAAAGTGGAAAGTGGTCGCAAACGATAAAGGTAAATGACGTAGATACCGTGGCAAAGGAAGGCCTGATGGCTTTGGGAGCAGATGGACAAAGCGCTTTTGCTGTATGGCTGGATCTAAGAGACAAGCACAATAAAATAGTAGGAGCCAAATCTACAGACGGAGGTAAAACATGGTCAAAAAATATTATGATCTACGCTTCACCGGATACCACTGTTTGCGAATGTTGTAAACCTTCTGTTGCGCTGAAAGGACTAAATGTTTATGTGATGTTCCGGAACCACCTGCATGGAAACCGGGATCTGCATTTAATTACATCGGCTGATGGCGGAAGCAGCTTTGGCGAAGCACAGCAGTTGGGAAAGGAAAACTGGGCATTAAATGGATGCCCGATGGACGGTGGCGGACTGGTTATCGATAACAATGGCAAACCCGAAACTGTTTGGCGCAGAAAGAGTACTATTTATGCATCGCAGCCCGGACAGCCAGAAACAGCCATCGGTGAAGGCAAAGGCTCTACCCTGGAATCAGTAAATGGTAAGAATGTCTACGCGTGGACAGAAAATGGGGAGATTGTTATCAGAAAGCCGGGGGGAACGAAAGTAATCCTCGCGAAAGGACAGCTTCCCCTTTTAAAACAAATCAACAGTGAACATGTACTGTGTGTATGGGAAAATGACAAACAGGTATATGCCCAGATTGTAAGTTTATAAACAACAGGATGCAGCGCTGCCTGCAAACGTTGAAGGGTGTTGCTGGCCACAGCAACAGGAGGAACTGCGATAAACAATTTTTGGCAGACATATTATCCTGCTGCCGGTATTGTTGCTGATTATCCAGGAATACATTATCCGGCATGGAGAACGATACTGTGTCTGAAGTTTTGGACAGGAGTATCTGGATTACAAGTTAAAAGTCAGGAGATGGCTTTGATCATCCGTAGCCCGGTTGTTTGCCCACAAGTACAAAAAAATCCTGCAGGTATGCAGGATTTTCTATTCGGCATTATTTAAACCGGGTTTGTCTTAGTTATGCAAACTAACGGTATCAACAACCGTAGTCTGGCCCAGCACCACCGCAGCATCTTTTTGTGCAGGCTGGTAAACCGGGTCCATTGACACAAAGTACAGCTGATAATTTCCTGCAGGTACATCTCTTATAAGGAAACTGCCTGCAGGCACACTGCTGAACGTGGCAGCGGCAGTATCTGTGCCGTTGATGGCGTAGACTGCGGCAGCAATGCTGCCGGGCAGTACCACACCACTGATATTTCCGCCAGACGGAGCAAACGACAATATACGGAGCACAGGTTTTAAGTTAATATCATTACTGTTACCGGCCGGAACGATAGACCTGGCTGCGTCGAAATCCAGTAACAGGCGGTACAGGACACCACCGGCAAGGTCTTCGTGTATCTGCACTTTCAGGCCGGATTGCTGGGCGCTGGGTGTTTTGAGGGCAATTTTTGCACCGGCATTATTAATGATATAATTATTATCACCCAACACCAGGCGCAATTGACTTATTTTTCCTGCGGGAATAACCGCGTCTGCCAGCAGGGTGTCTTTCCCGTTGGTTAAATCCATCAAATTGTATACACCGGGATGAATACC
>JANPGT010000802.1:0-1935 GCA_031424135.1 Chitinophagaceae bacterium | reverse complement strand
GGAATAATACCCAGCACATCTTTACCTGCAGGTGTGGCGCCTTTACGATGCACAATTACTTCACGTCCTTCCCATTGTTCCTTCCACGCAAAATTGTGGTGGTTCTCTACCATTTTCAATGGGGCACGGCCCAGTTGCCTGGCAATTTTCTCATGGATGATATGGTGACAGGCAGAAGCATAATCGCCTGCCAGGTTCATGGCTATCCAGTACTCCATACCTGCTTCTTCATCCAGGGTTAACCAGGCCAGGTTTTTAGCTTCCTGTGGCAAACGCCTTTTATCGATGGCCAGTTTGGTATAGTGGTTGGCAATATTCGCACCCAGTGCCCTGGAACCGGAATGCGATAGCAGTCCCAGGTAGCTACCCGCTTCTACGCCCAGTACGGTATCTTTCGCTGCAATCTGAACTACGCCAAACTCCACAAAATGATTGCCTGATCCGGAAGAGCCCAGCTGTTTCCAGGCACGTCCCTGCAGGTTTTTCAATAAAGGCAGCTGGTTGAAAGCTTCGTTGTCCATCACTGCGTGATCGCTTACACGGTCAAATTGCCCGCCGCTGCCAAAAAGGGTGGCTTCATTGATCTCACGGGCAAAGTAAGCCTCTTTTGCTACCAGCTCTTTCGGGTTGATGTCGAAAATGCTCAGGCACATACGGCAGCCGATGTCTACCCCTACGCCGTAAGGGATCACGGCATTTTCCGTGGCCAGTACGCCGCCAATTGGCAAGCCATAGGCGCTATGGGCATCCGGCATCAGGGCACCTGCCACACTGATGGGCAGTTTGGCTGCCTGGTTCATTTGTACCAGGGCGCCTTCTTCAATATGCTCCTGCCCGAATACATTGAAATCGATACCTGTTTCATTCAGGGCAATCTCATCACTGGCAGCTGCTTCTTTTTCTATCAGCTGCTGCGCAATCAGGCCCAGAACGGCATCGTTTTCATATTCTACCGGCGCTGCCAGTATGTTTTTTAAAATCTCCATCGCTTCTTCTTTTCCACTGTGTTTGAAATTTTTTTCCATCGTGTGCATGGCAATGCTTACTACCGGTCCTTCCGGGTAGCCAATAGCACGTATTTCTTTTCCTGATATTTTTAATTTGCTCATTTTATATTTTTTTAACCGCGGAGACAGAGTAACACAGCAGTGCACAGTTTTCTTTGTGAACCGCTGTACCACAATGTCCTTTTGATTTATTTTGCCGGTACAAATATCTGTTTCAACTGCTCCACCAGCGCTCCGTTTCCGCTTACACTGATATTGCTGATTTTGTCTGCAATCTTCTCCACGTATTCCATCTCTTTCAGCTTCCACAGCATGCTGTTTTCTTCCATCAGCTTTGCAGTGTTCAACAAGCTACGGGTACTGGCAGTTTCTTCACGGCGCATGATGGTATTGGCCTGCACTTTCTTTTCTGCAATCAATACCTGGTTCATGATCTCCTTTACATCGCCTGGCAAAATGATGTCACGGATACCGAAACCATTTACTTCCACACCCAAATTGGCTGCATCCGCTTTTACACGTTGTAACACATAAGGGGCAATGACTTCTTTCTTCTCCAGCAATTCATCAAAACTATAACCGGCTATGTACTCACGCAAAGCCAACTGAAAAGAAACGTACAACTGCTTGTCATACTCCTTGTTTTGCAACAAGGCCTTTTCAATATCAGCGGGAAATACCTTCTTCAATAAGAACTTAGCCAGTATCTTCCCAAACTCATCTTTCCACTCCCGGCCATGTGCCTGTACCCGGTGCCCGAACCGTTCATAAGTAAATAGATGAGCAAGCTCATGGAGCAGTGTAATTAAGAATGCATAGGTATTGAGGTTGCCGTTTACACTGATGCGGTGATTTTTGTCGGAATGCGCATGCCTGTAATCGCCCAAAATGCTTTGCCTTTGCCGGCTGATGGTAAGGTGTACCTTAT
>JANPGT010000801.1:0-7146 GCA_031424135.1 Chitinophagaceae bacterium | reverse complement strand
CCCTGGCCACCGAGGTCTTTGGTTTTCCTTTTATCAAAGCCGTATTTATAGCAAGCAATTTTGTAACCCTTACCAAAACACCCGAAACAGAGTGGAGCGATGTAATTCCTTCTATCAGGCAGTTTTTGAAAGAATACCTGGAAGATGGCAAAACCATTGTTAACGAAGACGAAATAGCTGTATTGAAGCAGGAAAGCAGCAATACCGTAGCGGCAGACGATGATGATGTGGTAAAACGCATTAAAGAACTGCTGGAGAATTATGTGAAACCGGCTGTAGAAATGGACGGCGGCGCCATACAGTTTAAAAGCTATGACGATGGTGTGGTAAACCTTATGTTGCAGGGAAGCTGCAGCGGTTGTCCTTCTTCTATGATCACCTTAAAATCGGGCATAGAAGGCATGATGAAACGTATGATACCGGAAGTAAAGGAAGTAGTGGCAGAAGCGGAATAAAATATTTTCTATACAACAAAAAAAGCGCTGTTATATGGCGCTTTTTTTGTTTCTTTTCTTTGGCCGGCCATCAGCTGGTCTTGTAAAAAAACTGTTCCTTAATAATTTTACCGTCTTTTACTTCATAGACCGCCAGTTCTTCCATTGGTACCCGGCCAACGCCCCTCATTGTAATGTCTAACAGCATTGCCACCGCAAATGTGTTACCTGCAATAACAGGTTCGCTCACCGTGCTGCTGTGTACTGCTTCTACCATGCTCTGGAACTGGTGTCCTTTTTGCACAATGGCATCCAGCCCCTTTACGTTTTGCAGACCGGGAGAACCGGCAGGTTCAATACTTTCAGCTTCCGCGCTGTACAATTCTTTTTGTGCGGTATCATATTTTCCTTTACGGCACAAAGTAGCCAGGCGAAGGGCAATTTCCTGTGTAGTCATGATGAGGTGTTTTGGTGTTTAATTTGCACGTTTAAGCTACGATGATTTTTTGGCGCACTGTATTAAATAATTATAAAGCGGGTTTTTTTAAGGATGAACAGACAATTATCTTTGGCAGGTTCAATTTCTTAACAAAAAGTGTAAAAACAAGCATTTGCAGGAAATTATACAACAGTTTACGGATGGGTTGAAAAGCACCGGCTGGCTTGAATTTGTGGCTGTTTTTTTTGGTATTGCCAGCGTACTTTTTTCAAGAAAAGAAAATATCCTGGTGTTCCCAACCGGCATCATCAACACGGTACTGTATACCTGGTTCTGTTTTAAATGGTGGAACCTGTATGCAGAGGGCAGCCTTAATTTTTACTACACTGTCATGAGTTTATACGGGTGGTATGCCTGGACCCGGAAAAAAGAAGGTAACACACTTGCTATTACTTTTAATAACCGGAGAGACTGGATCATCAGTATTTCTTTTTTTGTATTGTGCTGGGCAACGCTCTATTATATCTTAAAAAATCATACCAACAGCACAGTGCCATGGGCAGATTCTTTTGCTTCTGCCGCCGCCTATACCGGCATGTGGCAAATGGCAAGAAAAAAAGTGGAAAACTGGATATGGTGGATACTGACCAATCTTATTTCCATCCCGCTTTATTTTTATAAGCATGCCGTTTTTACAAGTGTGCAATATGTGGTTTTTCTTATTCTGGCTGTCATGGGCCTGATTGCCTGGACAAAAAAAACGAGACCAGCGTATGCTTAAAAAAATTGTAATTATAGGTCCCGAATCAACCGGCAAAAGTACACTCTGCGAAAAACTGGCCGCACATTTTCATACCAGCTGGTGCCCTGAGTATGCACGTGAATATTTACAGGCCCACGGCACAGATTACAGCTATGATACATTGCTCACCATCGCCAAAGGACAAGTAGCCCTGGAAAAAAAATACATCCATGAACTGGAACAGCAAGCAACAACTTCAAACACACCGCTGAACACTGACGTCTCACGTCTTACGCCTGACGCCTCACCACTCACCACTCATCACTCACCACTTCTCTTCATAGACACCGACATGTACGTAATGAATGTATGGTGCAAATTTGTTTTTGGCAAAACGCATTCCTGGATACTGAACCAGATGATAGAACGCAAGTATGATCTCTATCTTTTATGCAACGTAGATCTGCCCTGGGTTAAAGATGAATTGCGGGAGTATCCTGACCTGGACAGGCGGCAGAAACTATACAATATCTACAAAGAGATAATGATTAACCAGCCCGTGCCCTGGGTAGATATAAGTGGCAATTATGAAGAGCGTTTTGAAAAAGCCGTGGAAGCAGTGAAGAAGCTGTGAGCAGACGCCGGCACTGTATTAAGCTGTTGTGTAGTAGCTTCCTTCGTGCTGTAGGTAGCGCAACCTGTTTATTTTTTACCTGTCTCCTGTCCTACAATGGCCGCCAGGTCTTCATCGCCTGAAAGATTGTTCATCTGCCGCAGTATCCACGGATAGCGGATGGCTACCGGCCTGGAAACAGGTTTAATGCTGTATTTTTTGGGATTGGGCAGGCTGGCGGCAATCATGGCGGCTTCTGTTGCTGATAGCCTGGCGGCGGGCTTTTTAAAATTATTCTGCGCGGCGGCTTCAATGCCAAATATACCGTTGCCCATTTCCGCTACATTCATATATACTTCCAGTATGCGTTTTTTGCCCCACACCAGTTCAATCATAAAAGTAAAATAAATCTCCAGTCCTTTGCGCAACCAGCTGCGGCCCTGCCACAAAAAAACATTCTTGGCAGTTTGCTGGCTGATGGTGGATGCGCCGCGGAGCGAGCGGCTCTTGCTGTTGTGCTTCATGGCCTTGTCAATAGACTTAAAATCAAAGCCATTGTGGTCGGCAAACAACTGGTCT
Organism: Chitinophagaceae bacterium; assembly: GCA_031424135.1. Lineage (GTDB taxonomy): Bacteria > Bacteroidota > Bacteroidia > Chitinophagales > Chitinophagaceae > JACMLD01. Next base: position 4,339 of record JANPGT010000801.1, on the reverse strand, counting down.
TCTGAAGCAATAACGGCCAGCTTGGCGTTATCAGACATTTTTGAGGCGCTTATATAATCTCTTTTAAGGCCGTGGCCTGTTATCCAGCTGCCCATCTGGGTTAATGTAAAAGGTGGGTTTATCCATTTCAGCAATACGATATAAATAAACTGTCCTATAAAAAGAATCAGGAAAACACGCCTGGCAATGCGCCAAACCCTCGATAATATACCATCGCCCGTTGTAGCCATGCAAAAAAACAATTTGTTTAAACGGGCATGAAGATACAGCCTAAACCAATACTGCGTTTGCCCCGGTTTACTGTAATTGATAAGGCAGCTGCTATGTGATGCAGCCCCATGCCTATTAATTATATCCATAGCGTTCCTAACACCAATGGATGGATACAAATAGTAAAGTATTAACGGGAAAATGTTTTGTTATTGTATGCGAAAGTTGATCCGGCGTTAAAATGCCTTTAGTTGTTTTTGTACTTCGCTCATGCGTATGTATTCCACATGATACCTGTTGCCGCGTTTTACCAGGTAATTGGTAAGAAATCCTGCCCCCACGGCACCCGCTGCAATGCCCAGGCTGGTAAGGTTTTTAGAACTGGTGATGGACTGGTGCAGATAGGCCCCGTTGATAATATTCAGTAATGCATAGCCGGTTCCTCCAATGATTAAAATACGTCCCGGTGTAAGTTGCTGCAGTTTCATCCTGTCTGATACCTCCACTTTATTTATCTCTTTATAGTGAAATCCACTTAAATAGGCACCCACGGTGTCTGTTACAGGTATGCCCAGGCCGTTGATCATAGGCCTTACATCCCATGCTTTTACAAAAACACTGTCGTTACGGATGGCGGTGATGAGTCCGCTTACCTGCCGTTTGTCGAAGGTTTCAAAAGAAATAGGTACACCGGGAAAGAAAGTTTTGAGCGTTCGGTTGTTTCTTTTTTTTACTGAAATAAAGTCACTGGCCTGCGAAAAACTTTTCGCAGCCACTATAATAAAAATAAATAGCAGTACAGCTCTCACCATGGTACAGTAAATTACTTCAGTTGGCGAATAAAACAGCCATTTTTTTGTTAATACCCCCGGGAAAACCCCGGCACAAGGTTACATCCGTAAAATGGGTTTCAACTCGTCTAAATGATAAATGGTCTGGTAAAGTAAAAAGCCGCCAAATACAATCAGTATGGTACCGGCAACCTTATTAATGAGAGAAATATTGTGAATGGTGAGTTTAGTGCGTATTTTTTCTGCCAGCAGCACTTTCAGGATGTCTGCGCCGATATTGATAAGGATACAGGTGGCAAAAATTACAACCCGCTGCTGTATATCATATTTAACTGAAAAAGCCAGTGCATACAGGAACCAGGTAAGCAGCAGCACGGGGTTAAGGGTATTGATTAAAAAGCCCGATAAAAAAATCTTCGCAGCATCTCTTTTCCTGAAACGTACTTCTTTTCCTTCGGCGTCTGTTCTCAGTTTTACTTTTTTCAGGAACAGGTAAAAAGCGCCCATGCCTATTAAAAAAATACTACCGGCATAGCCAATGGCTTTTTTGTATTTCAGTGCATCGTTGACCAGTACGGTAAAAACATTGCTGGCAATTACCAGTATGATATCACTTAGCCAAACCCCTGCTACAAAGCTGAATCCGCCTTTAATGCCGTTATTAAGACTTTGTTTAATGATGGTGAAAATGACGGGCCCTACTGATATCACCAGGAAAAAACCGAGCACACATCCTACTAATAATGCTTCTCCCATCTTTATTGTATAAGTTCTTTAAAGATAAAGTAAAAAGCCCTCCCGTTAAGCAATAAGCGGTAGCGCTGAAGCAGGTAGATTTATAAGTTACCGTTGGCAATAAACTGCTGCCAGTCCTGCAGCAATTTGCCCTTTAATACCCTCGGAAATTTATGCTGGCCACCTACTTTGCCAAGCGCCTGCATAAATTCCATGAAAATATTTTCTTTTAACACTGTTACCCTGATTTCTTTTAAAGCGCTTTTTCTTTCCACGGCATAGTCATCGTTCAGGTCCTTAAGATGACTGTCAATTTTTTCCTGGAGAACAACGGGGTTGGCATGGTCATCGCAGGCAATATACCAGTGGTGGGCAAAGAAGTTACCGGCAGGAACACCCGCCACGGTAAATTCAGGAATAGAGATGTTCAGCTCTTCACTGGTAAGCTGAATGGCTTTGGTCATATTTTCTACACTCAGGTGCTCACCCACAAGGCTGAGGTAGTGTTTGGTTCTGCCGGTGATCACTATTTCGCAACGCTCCTTGTCGGTAAAGCGGATGGTATCGCCAATCAGGTAACGCCAGGCGCCGGCAGCGGTGCTTAACAGCAGGGCATAATCGCGGCCTTCTTCCACTTCATGTATCATCAGCGCTTCCGGCTTATCTGTCATATTTCCTTCTACGTCAAAATTCTCGTCGTTAAAAGGAACAAATTCAAAGAAAATATGCTCATTGGTCACCAGCTTCATACCTTTTGCATGCTGCCTGTCCTGGTAAGCAATAAAGCCTTCCGATGCCAGGTAGGTTTCAATATACGTAAGCGGTTTGGCCAGCAGTTTTTCGAACCCTTTTTTATATGGTTCAAACGATACGCCACCGTGCACAAAAAATGCCAGGTTGGGCCATATGTCGTGTATGGTTTTTACCTGGTAGCGTTCAATGATTTTCTCCATGCATAACTGTATCCATGCAGGCACGCCCACAATAAACCCGATATCCCATTTGGGCGCTTCTTCAACAATTTCTTCCAGTTTTTTTGTCCAGTCTTTTTCTTTGGCAATTTTTTTACCGGGCTTGTAAAAAGGAGAAAACCAGAAAGGTACTTTTTTTGCGGTGATGCCGCTCAGGTCGCCGGAGTAATAACCCCTGCCTTTTTGCAGGGAGGTGCTGCCGCCAATCATCAGCCAGCCTTTGCTGACTGAACGTACCGGTATGTCTTCGTAGGTACGCAGGCTCAGCAATTGTTTAATCATTACAATCCGGTTACCGCGCAATAAATCTTTGGTAATGGGTATATACTTGCTGGCGGCTTCAGAAGTGCCGGAACTGAGGGCATAGAATTTTATCCTGTCGGGCCAGCAAACATCCGGAATGCCCTCCAGTGTTTTGTGCCACCAGTCTTTATAAATCTTGTTGTAATTGCTGGCAGGTACCAGTTCCTGGAATTTTTTGCCCGGGTGTTTGCTGAAAAGGATTTCATCAAACAGGTATTGCTGCCCAAATTCTGTAAACCGGGCTTTCTTCAATAATTTCTTTAACACCTTTAATTGTTGTCGCCTGGGTGAATTGGCCGGCAAACGCAATGCTTTTGCTACTGTTTTGGGCAAATGGAGATCAATGAGGGCCATGGAGCGATAAGCAATAATTTTATGAGATTCAAAATTACGGAATGCGGCTATAAAAAGCGCAGTATTTCAAAGTTTTATGACAGCTGCGCCACTATGTTTCGCCCATTCAACAGTGTTTTTCGGGTAGGGCCAAATGCCTGGCGGAAAGAATTGGTTTAGTTTAATTGTCTGCACCGGCTATTGCCAGTAATGCACGCAGGTCTGCTTCACTGTTAAAGTTTACTTTATGATTGTCCAGGTAGCTGTTAATGGCTTTGCGGTTTTTGACAAACAGGTTTAAAAAGCCCGGCTTGCTGGCCGGCAAAGGCTGGCCGGTTTCCGGCAGCAGCCACCAGGAGGTTAATTTTTTAACAGTGGCATCTTCACTTACTACCAAATGATAGGAGTTGTTGTTGGAAGTAAACACAGTATAACTGTCTATGCCATTGGTTGAATTAGAGATGCCAAATGCACCTTCCTTTTCATAGTGAATGCTGATTTTTCGCTTGATGACAAGATGGGTGTTGGCAGCATCCGCTACGCTTTCCAGCCAACCCTTTTTTTCATAGTAAAACACCACGCCGCCAAATTCTATTTTTTTGATTTCCTCCGGCAAAGCAATGGCCAGGGTATCACCGTTTGTACCGATGTACAGCACCTGGTCGTTAAGGATATGGTAGTTCAGCATTTCTTTAGCCATTTTACCATCTTTAAAAAAAACAGTGCCGTTGGCAAAAGCCGGCAGCCGGTAAATGCCATAAGCCGATACGGCAGCTGCAATATCATTGCCGGCGGCAATTTTTACGGTTTCAGTGGTTTGCGCAAGTGCCTGGCACAGGATAGCCAGCAGGCAGAGCGCTAACAGTAATGTGTTTTTCATAATGGCCTGTAATTGATGTATAAAAATATAGTAAATAAAAGCCGGATCGGCTACCGCTTATACAAGTTAATGGGCGCTGCCGGTTGCAGCCTGCACAGTTAAGAGCGGCTATACGG
>JANPGT010000800.1:0-4013 GCA_031424135.1 Chitinophagaceae bacterium | reverse complement strand
CCTGGGTGCAAAAGCACTGTTCAGCAACACAATTGGTGGAGCCAATACAGCCATTGGTTTCAACAGCCTCTCATCAAACAGCACCGGCGATAATAATGTTGCCATTGGCAACGGGGCGCTCAATGAAAACAAAACCGGCAGCAATAATGTTGCGGGTGGTTACAATACACTGTTTAATAATACCAGTGGTTCTCATAATGTAGCCATCGGCAACCAGGTGCTTTATTCAAATACTACCGGATCGGGCAATGTTGGCCACGGAGACCATACGTTGTACAATAATATATCCGGCTTAGATAATATTGCCGCAGGTGATTATGCAATGTACAGCAATATAAGTGGCACCTCTAATACTGGAATAGGGGCGTCTGCGCTCTTTAATAACACCACCGGGTTTGGCAACCTGGCCTTTGGCGGCTATGCGCTGCATAATAATACTACCGGCTGGCAAAATATTGCCTTGGGGTACGATGCGCTTTTTTCCAACACTTCTGGTGACTATAATATTGCCAACGGCGGCGGTTCGCTCCATCTTAACACCACAGGTTACGAAAATGTTGCCAATGGTATTGAAACACTGTATTCTAACACTACCGGCAATAATAACAATGCCATTGGCTATAAGGCACTTAATAATAACACTACGGGCAATACAAATTCGGCTTTGGGTGGCCTGGCATCGTTAAACAATACTACCGGATCTTCCAATACCAGCGTAGGATACCTTGCGTTGAGGTACAATACCACGGGCAGTTTTAATACCGCTATAGGTAAGTCAGCAGATGTTTTAACCGCATCATTGTCTAACGCAACTGCAATAGGCAGCAATACCATTGTTTCCAGCAGCAATACCATGTCTTTTGGCGATGGCCAGGTTGACCGCTGGGCATTTGGCATCAGCACTACTAATGCCAACCATGCACTGGAAGTAGGCTATAACGGCAATGATGGAAATGGCGCCTACCTTACCCAGGGAGGCAGCTGGACCAACACTTCTGACATTAATAAAAAAGAAGATTTTTCGCCACTGATGGGAAACGAATTGCTGCAAAAAATTAACCAGCTATCCATTCAGCGCTGGAAATACAAGGGCACCAACGAATACCATATCGGCCCCACGGCCCAGCAATTCTATTCACTGTTTGCTGTAGGAAGCGATGATAAAGGCATCAGCACCGTTGACCCTGCAGGTATTGCCCTTGCCGCCATACAAGAACTGGTAAAACAAAATGAAGCGCTGCAGCAAAGAATCAGCGCTTTGGAAAAAGCAATCAACACGAAAAAATAACTGCATCCCGCTTTATTCATACCATCAATAATTCTCCATTATGAAATCGTATTTTTTTATTGTTGTGATGCTGCTGTGCACTTTGGTTTTTAAAGTTGCAAATAGCCAGGCAGGTCTTTTCATCAGTAACGGTGCCCAGTTGTATGCGGGCGACAGTATCCGGATAGTGCTGCAGAATATTGATTTCAGCAACGACGGTATCTTAAATACAACGGCCGGCAGCCGCTTCGTTTTTACCGGTAATGCCGGCGCCAATACACTTGCTGGTTCAGCTGCCAGCTCTTTCAATAATATCGAAATAAACCGACCGGGAGGAACGCTTCAACTGAACACATCCATCGGCGTTTTGGGAAATCTTTATTTTGCCGGAGGTAATATTGATCTGAACGGTTACAACATCACACTGGGCAGCGACCCCGGTGGTCAACTGATCAATGAAAACGCAGGGAGCCATATTACAGGCAATACGGGATTTGTGCGGAAAACGATGCTGCTGAATGCACCCGTAAATACCAACCCCGGTAAGCTGGGCCTGTCTGTTAGTTCCTCCCAAAACATGGGCCCTACGCTGGTAGAACGCTACCACTACAGCGTAAATGGGCAAAGCATTCACCGGGTATTCAGGATAGTGCCTGCAAACAATACCAGCCTGGACGCTACGCTGCAGTTGCAATACCTGGAGGAGGAATTGAACGGATTGGATGAGATGCTGCTTACAGCGCATACCAGCACTGCTGGCAGCACCTGGACAAACAAAGGCGGAACGAATAATACCGCGACCAACCTGTTTACCATAACTGGATTAAATGAATTAGCATGGATTACACTTGCCTACGCCAATGCCGCACTGCCGGTTAAATTTTCAAAACTTGAAGTCAATTGTACTGAAGGGAAAAATATCCTCCATTGGCAAACTACGCAGGAAGTAAACAGTGACTATTTTAAAATAGAAAGCTCCGGCGACGGGCTAACATGGCAAACAGATGGAAATCTACCGGCAAAAGGGAACAGCAATACCGCTTCTGACTATTACTTCAGCGCCACCAATGCAAAATACTACCGTTTACAGGCAGTTGATAAAGATGGAAGTTCTATTTACGCTCATGTACTGGCTGCCGCCTGCATGTTCCACGAACCCGGCATCCGGCTCTATCCGAATCCTGCACAAACATTTACCAATCTTGCCATTGCCAGCAACACCACCGGTCATGTACAGGTGAAACTGGTGAACAGCAGCGGACAACTGATATGGCAACAGCAGGTATTGCCGCAAAATGCCAGCAGGCAGGTAAGAATCCCGCTCACGGGCATTACGCCGGGCGTCTACTACGTGCATGTACAGGCTGAAGCTGGCAAACAGGTGTTCAAATTGCTGAAACAGTAAAGTCTGCAAAGTTTTATACTTATTTCAGTGATGACTGCCGAAGGCGGTATTTACTATCCAGCATTCCTGTATAAAGCAGGTATAAATACCCTTTTAACTATGGCACACTTTAAACAATAATTTTTTTTCACCATTAAACTTTTATTATGAAAAAGCAATTTTCCTACGCCGCGCAAGCCGGCAGTGCTACCACCACAAAAGATGTCTCTCCCAACAAATGCGCATCGCTTACTTTTTTCTATTTTGATGATAACCCTTTTTACAAACTGGTACAAGGTGCGCAGGTAAACCTGCAGCATTGTATAGACGGCTATGAAAAAAGCGTGCTGCTGAAAGAAAGTTTTTCCGCACCGGGGCAAACGCAGCCTACCAAAATAATGAAGCCCAATAAAGTTGTTTTTCTGAACCAGCTGATTGAACTGGTAAAAGAGGGCTATTATGTAGACATTTACGTTTTTGCCCACGGCAATACTGACAAAATTTACATGAACAACGGTGTAACCCTTAGTCCGGCAGAACTTGAAGACGCTGTTTCTGAAGACAAATCCGGATTCAATCACCTTCCCATCCGCATGGTGTACCAGATGAATTGTTATGGCCATACATTCAACCAAACCTGGTTAAATATAGGTGCATTATGTGTTTGTGGCGCACGCTATGTAAACTTCTGGTGTAACCAGTTTAACAGTTTCGGTTCCTCCTGGAACAGTGGCAATGTATTATTCGAAAAGGCCGTTTATGATTCCAACACGGAATCATCAAGAAGCATAATGGAAGCCATAATAGCAGCAGACGCCGCTTCACAATTGTTTCCAAAAGACTGGGAAAAATGCCCCATTGGCAGTACAGTACTGGGTGATAAGCCTTGTGCCAAAAGTTATTTCCTGGCCAATTGGATAGACAACGGCGAATGGCAGGAAGGACAATCTGGCAAAGAAAACATGGCTTACTCCTCTTACATGTTTACTCCTGGTGTCAATATCACCAAAAACGATAAGAAAGCCCTGGTTTGGCATCAATAAAAAACAACACAGGTGCAGCAATAACTGCTGCGCCTGTGTTGTTTCCACCAATAGTGCCGGTATACATGGCTACAACATATCTTCTTCCTTATAATTGTACCGTTCTTTTATCTTCCGCATTACTTCGTCCATAGATGGCCGGTGGTCTTTAGCATTCCATTCTCCCCGCTCCCATTTGTCCAGCTCTTCATCAATATGTTTTTGCTGCAGCGCAGTCATTTTTTCCGCCAGCTGTTCAGAAACCACTTTCTGCTTTTCATAAAAAGTTTTCCTTCTTGCATATGAAATCTCTTTGTCTTTGCGGATATCGTTTTCTGCT
>JANPGT010000799.1:0-3371 GCA_031424135.1 Chitinophagaceae bacterium | reverse complement strand
AACGGGCAAAATGCTGCCGTTTACGCCGGTTGGCTGGCCAACCGGTATAAAGACAGGAAAAATATTATCTGGGTGTTGGGAGGAGATCGTATTCCCAGAGGGGAAGCAGACGTAAATGTATGGCGTGCCATGGGTAAGGCTATTATGATGGCCACCGCAGGTAAGGCCGTTATCAGTTTTCACCCCCAACCCAATCAACTGGGTTCTGCAGAATGGTTTCACAACGACGCATGGCTGTCGTTTAATATGTTTCAAACAGGGCATTGCCGTGATGCAGCAGTATACGATAAAATAAAAGGAGTGTATAACCTGCCACCTTTTAAACCGGTAATGGATGCTGAACCCATTTACGAAGATCACCCGGTATGTTTTAATGTGAAAGACCTGGGCACTTCCAACGCGCTGGATGTTAGAAGGTCGGCCTATCTTGATTTATTTGCCGGTGCCTTTGGTCATACCTATGGCTGCCATGATGTATGGCAGATGAATTCCCCCAAAAATGAACCTGTAAACGGGCCTCACTATACCTGGCTGGAAGCATTGGACCTGCCGGGTGCAAAACAAATGATCCATGTGCGCAGGCTGATGGAATCTTTTCCTTTAACAGACCGTGTTCCCGACCAAACGATCATCAATGAGAACAATACGGTGCCTGCAGAAAGAATACAGTCCACCCGTGGAAAAGATTATTTATTTGTATACAGCTGCGCAGGCAAAGCGTTTACCGTAGTGATGGGCAAAATAAGCGGCAAAACATTGAAAGGCTTCTGGTACGATCCACGCAATGGAAAAACAACCCCCATAACTTCTTTGGCAAATAACGGTACTAGGAGATTCATTCCGCCCACTACCAATTATGGGCAGGACTGGGTGCTGGTACTGTTTGATGAAACCAGGAGGTACAGGCTGGTTGATTAGTTGGTCAGTTAATGAGTTGCCGGGTTAGATAGCATCCGTTTAGTCTTACTGTTTTTTTATCCGGCGGAAAACAATGGTGCGGCGTTGCCTAAAACCCATGTGCTCATACAGGCGGATGGCCCGCTGGTTGGTCAGCGCCACATGTAAAAATGAAATGATGCCGCTGGCGGCATGTTCGCTGCACAAACGCATCATCAGCTGCTGCGCATATCCCCTGCCGGTGTATCCAGGAAGTGTACAAATAGCACTCAGTTCACTATAACCCGCCATGCGCATTCTTTCGCCCGCCATGGCTACCAGTTTTCCATTTTCTCTAATGCCAAAATAATTGCCCAGCAGGTGTGTATTGCGGAGGTAATAACCAGGTTGTACTGTGTTAATCAGGTCAAACATTTCATCTGCAGCTAACGCCTCCATTTGCACCACAGTGGATGCAGCTGTACCATGCACAGGTGCCGGCATCGTTTGCAGCAGCATCTGGGCGCAGGGCAGTTCCAGATCAATGCTCCAGCCGGCGGGCAGCACAGGCAAATCGCCAATAATAAAAAAAACTTCGCCTTTATCTATAAAAGTATCCAGCTCATGCATGCTGCCATTGCCCCCGCCCGCGCATGCAGTAAATGGCAGCAGACCGGGCCTATATCGTTTTGCTTCGGGTGTTCCTGTTGCAAAGCCTGCCTGTGCAGTGGTTAATGCCGACCAGGCTGGATTATCCAGTAATAATTCTTCTGATTTCAATATTAAATGATTTGATTACCGGATCACCTGGTTAAACTCCAGCCGTTCACCATCGGGCCCCAGTATATTAAAATACCTGCAGCCTTTTTCCCAGAAAGAAAGAAATACCGGCGCTTCTTCAATGATATGAAACCCTGCATTTCTTATAAGTGAAAAAGTTTGGTCTATATCATCTACGTCAAATGCAATATGGTCAACATGCCCATCTTTTCGTTCACGGATGCCGGGTAACTGGCTGCCGGGCAGCTGGTACAATTCTATGGTAACCGTCTTGTTTTGCATCATAATGCAGGTGCCCGGTTCCCCGTTTTGGCTAAAGCCGGCTTCCATCACATTACTAAACCCCAGCCGCTTATAAAAAGCTTCCGATATTTTAATGTCTGTTACCGGAATACCCGCGTGCTGCAGGTGATTAATGGCAATTGAAAACGGTTCCTTCATAATGGCATTTTAATAAAAATATCTTTTACTGTTTCCGGGTACTAATCCATTACTTCGTATACGGTTACCGGGTTGTTCTTGTTCTTCAATTTTATCTCGCCTACTTTATTGCAATTAAATGATTCCCTTACCTTTTTAAAACAGTCTTCTCCTATCAGTATCTGGTTTTGCGTAGCGGCCGACTGTAAACGCTGCGCTACGTTCACTACATCCCCTATCACGGTATAGTCAAGCCGCCGCAGGCTGGCAGAGCCGATATTGCCGGAAATGACCTCGCCGCTGTTGATACCAATGGATACTTTCGGCGTAAAAGAATGTTGATCTGTAAGTACCGGCAGGCTGTTGATATGGTTTCTTACTGCCAGTGCAGCGTCAATGGCCCGATCCAGGTGATAGTCTCCCCGGAATACTGCCATTACCGCATCCCCTATAAATTTATCTATATAACCACCCTGCGCTATAATCTCCTTCACCATCACATCAAAATAATTATTCAGCAGTCTTACCACGGTATCTGCCGGGGCATTTTCACTGATGGAAGTGAAGCTGCAGATATCTATAAAAACAATACTGGCGTCTACTGCCTCATTGGCTACCAATGAGGACTCAAACTCACGGCTGCCCATAAACTTCAGCACGGTTTCATCTACATACATTTTCAGAATATTGTTTTCCTGGATGGCTTTCAGGGTCTCCCTGATCTGCGCAACATGCTTCAATGTTTTCTCCACCGTAAGGGTGAGGTCTTCAAAATTAATCGGCTTGGTGATAAAGTCGAATGCCCCGCGGTTCATGGCAGTGCGGATATTCTCCATATCGCCATAGGCAGAAACAATCACTGACTTAATCAGGGGACTTGATTCACTCAGGCGGCTCAGCAGGGTGAGACCATCCATTTCGGGCATATTGATATCGCTCAATACAATATCTACGTCCGGGTGCTGCTGAATTTTATCCAGGGCGTCATTTCCGTTCACCGCAAATATGAATTCGTATTTGTGCTCGCGTATTTTCTGGCGGAATTTCTGCTTTATCAGCATCTCCAGGTCCACTTCATCGTCTGCCACTAATATTTTTGCCATTAATGTATCTGTTTTAGTTTTTCTTTTAGCAAATTAAAATCAACCGGCTTGGTCAAAAAATCATCGGCCCCCAGCGCTTTGGCGGTATTATAATTTTCAGCATCACCATAAGCAGTAATCATCATCACCACCGGGGGAGGCGCCAGGTATTTATGTTTAATCTGGTCCAGCAGCTCCAAACCGCTCATACCG
>JANPGT010000798.1:0-3716 GCA_031424135.1 Chitinophagaceae bacterium | reverse complement strand
AACAGACGGGAAATTGGGCAAAAAACAAAACCTGCCTCTTAGTTTATCCAACGGGAAATAGACCTTTCTTTCCAGGGCGGGCAAACTAAATATATCCAGTTTTGGAAAGACCCAGTTTTCTGCCTTCGATGCCCACCAGGTAAGACTCCATTTCTTCAGGTACTTTGGATCTGCCACATCATGATTATGGTACCAGAGTATTACAGGCCTTTTAATAAGGGAATATATCCATCGAAGGCTGAGTAAAGGAAGGCAATCATAGATCAGTATTGTATCTGCATCGCATTTACGTACGGTAGAAAAAAAAAGCCTTGTAAACGTTATAAACCAGGATACTTTATCAGTGAAACTGGCCTGCTCTGCCGCCCGAACGGGTATCAGCTGTTTTACTGCTACCAACTCAACATTTTCAGGATACTTCCAGTCAAATCCCTGTACATTCCTATGCACAAGAAAAATCTTATCGTACCGGCAGGAAAGATATTCTATGGCACTTAATGTTGGCGGATAATACTCCGGGTGATTATAAATAGCAATAACTAAATTCTTACTCATTATTAATAACACTTAAATGCTGCAGGTACCTGTTACCATAGTCGTTCCAGGTAAACCCATTTTGTATAGTTGCCGCTGCTGCCTTGCGCATTTGCTGAAGAGTATCGGGATTACTGAACAAAACAGTGATTTTATCTGCAATGGCCTGCGGATCACGTATGGGCACAACAAAACCATTTATCCCATCCTGCACAATGTTCTCACCACCGGTATTGGGTGTTATTATTACGGGAATACCACACGACATCATCTGCGGTATTACCATGCTTAACCCTTCTTCCAGCGAAGGCTGTACTCCGGCGTCGCATGTTGCCAACAATGGCTCCAGTTCATAATGGTTGATATGCCCCAAGAATTTCCAGTTATTCTTTTTATACTTTTCCATAAAAGCTACAAAATCAGGTTCCGGGTTGCCAATAAACCATACGTCTATTTCATCTTCGGGTATAGAAAGCAGTTGCAATGCTTCAAACAGGTAGATAAGCCCTTTTCTTATAGAAAGCGTTCCCAGGTAAACCAGCCGGAATTTATCCGCCCGCAATACGGGCCTTTTTTCCTGGTACGTAAAAAAACCTGCGGCTCCATAAGGATTCATCAGCAGTTTAGTTTCACGCACACCCATCTGCAGGAAACTCCTTTTAACAAAAAAAGAGGGAATGGATATATAATCAGCTGCTTCATACTCTTTCAGCTCCTTGTCTATCGTAAAGGGGCTTATTGAAAAATCAATTCCAAATTTTTTGTACTCTTCTTTAAGAATTGCATCCTGGTAGCAGATATGAGAAGACCCCCTTTCTACAATAGTCTTCATACCCTTTGCTTTAGCCACCCTCAGCGAATGCAGGCACATGCCGCTCCAGCCAATAAATACTTTACTGGAAGATTTTTCCAAATGTGCCGCTACCCATTTGTCAAACCTTTCGTTCCATTTAAAAGAAACAGCAGGCCGCAACTTCATCAGCACGGCCAGCGGGATATTAGTTTGTATTTTGGGTGCAGGGATATTTTCTTTATCAATACGCTTTACAAAATGGCTTGCAAATGAATTTCTCTGGTAAGCGTAAGAGGTGAAAAAAGTATCGAGCAGCCCCTTGCGTTCCATCTGTTCGGCAAGTGCAAAAGCATGAAACTTACCACTGCAGGAGATGCTTATCATTCCATCATTTTTTTTGCTGTTCCGTATACGGTGGCCGCCCTGTCTGCATACCGGTAACCCGACTGTACAGATCTTTTTCTTGCCGCATTTCTGATTGTTGCTGTTTCTGTATCAGTCATTGCCAATATTTTTTTTGCCTTGCTGATGAGTTCCTCCCTGCTGTTATAAAAAAAAATCTCCTGGTCCTCCTTAAAAAACCCTGCCTGCTCTTCACTGAATGGCGAAAGTTCTATCCCACCGGCCGCAGGTATTTCAAAAGTGCGCATATTATGGGAACCGTTATTATGCTTCCTGAAAATATTTATCTGCAGGCGGTACTGGTGTAATTTTTTCCAGCATTCAAGGCCGTATACAGCGTCGAAAACCTGTACACCCGCCTGTTTGCTGATGCCGGTTTTGGCCCACCCGTGTCCATACACATCTACCGGAACACCGTTTTGTGCAAGTGCAAGCACATACTGCCTTCTTGTTTCATCCGGATTGCCTAAAAAACAAGCCCTCATCATTTCTGGCTCACTGCTTACTGCAGGATAGTCGCTGTCGGGCAATTCAAAACCAAAAGGCAGAAACACAGTGGGTATATTAAATTTTGTTTCAATTTCCTGCTGCAGCTGCCTGTTGTAACAGAAATGGCAATGGTACAGGCCAACACTGCTGGTTACATTGTTGTTACCGCTGCCCTTGCTTACAATAATAAAAGGATGATCTGGGTTGTAATTGGCCAGGCGGAAATCTTTTCCCAGTTTTTCAAGTGTTTCCGGGAATATCTCCATGCCTTTAAAAACCAGTATCAGGTCAGGCGAATATGCATAGGCCTTGTTTATGAGTGCTTCGTTTACCGGTTTATAGCCTGTATAAATACCTGTTTTGAACAATAATTTATTGACAATACCTGCTCCGTAAAAATCAGCAGCTATATCTGCCGAGGGATAATGAAGTACATCGGCCCCCAACAATCTCAGGTAGTGTACATAATGGCGTTCAATTGCCATGGATCGGTTACTGCCAGCCAATAAAATCTTCAAAGGGGGATGATATTTACCTGCGGTGTTCGTTGATTGAATTTTCAATAACCCGGGCCTGTGCTGCAATTGAAAACCCATTGGTTATATACTGCATCGATTTTGCACGCAGTATTTTTTTTTCTGCTTCCGGCATTGACATTGTGTCCAGTATTTTCTGCTTTATAGCCTCCTTATTGTTCTCCCGGAATATAAAATAGGGTTCATCAAAAAAATGAGGGAGAAACCCGCTGTCTGACACAATGGTAAAACAGCCGCAGGCAATGGCTTCCTGCACCACTCTTCCATATTGTTCCTTGAAAGTAACTGTGGACACAGAAGGCACCACGGTAAGATCGGAGGCATTCATGTACTTCATCATTTCGCTGTGGCTGGCATGAAAAAAAACGACGCGGCCGGCCAATCCTGTGTCTGCGATAAATTTTTTTACTTCATCTATATATGGAGTGGTATAGGCTGAGAAATCATCAATCAGCAGTTTCCATTCATATTGCTGCAGTTCTGCCAATGCTTCCAGCAAAAGAATAAGGCCTTTTTCCGGAACAATCCTTCCAAAATAAGCAATCACCAGGGTATCCAGTTTCAGCTCATTACGTACCAGCTTCCGCTCAACCGTTGATTCGTAAAAAAAAGCCGGGTCATAACCCAACGGTATCCAGCTAACTTTTTTAAAGTTCAGTTTTTCAAAAAGTGCTTTCCCATCGTAATTGATGGTATACACTACATCTACCAACGGCCGCACAAAAAAACAAATCAGCCTTTTTAGCAGTAGCAGTGTTTTTGCCCGCAATGGTTCTGCCGACCAAAGCCGGTTCAACGAAAGTGAAAAGTTTTCATTGGTCTGGCAAAATACCCTGGACCCAAAAAATAATTTATACATACAGGCCACCACGCAAAAAGCAGACATGGGGTCGTTTTCTATAAAAATATATTCCGGTTTAGCTTTCCGCAACTGGCCCCACATACCACTGAGATAATGCAGG
>JANPGT010000797.1:0-6335 GCA_031424135.1 Chitinophagaceae bacterium | reverse complement strand
GTAAAAGCAAAAATGCTTTGGCGCTTACACCTGCTGCAGCTGCTGCAACAGGTGTGACAACCGCGATAAAGAAAAAGTGATTCCGCAGTTTGGTAAGCCCCTGTCAACCGAAGCCCTTCCCCGCCGATGCCTCCGCCATGCCATTATTATTTATGTGGGGATACTAGTGCGGCACCCGGTGGTTCCTGTTCCTCCATCAAGATTTGGATGCTGATTTGAGAGGAGGGGGGGTATGCGTTTTTCCGGCATTCAATACGGATTTGCAGAAACGCCTGGCATTACGGGAGTCGATTCCGGAGCCACCTAAACTAATTGATATAGTTCTATAAACAGTGAGTTCCTGCCGGAACTGTTCGGGGATATGAAAAACCGGCAATGAAATTATTTGCTCCATACCTGGAGCTTACTTCGAACAGTATGGGTGAAAACACCCACAACGGCGATAAAGGAAGTTGGCATTTGAAAAATTATTATTGATGGAAGGAATTCAGACCCGTCCGTCCGTGGTCATCAGGCATTTGCATTATTTTTGGTGAATGGGAAAAAAGAAACTGGTAGTACTTACCGGGGCAGGTATCAGCGCGGAGAGCGGATTGCGCACTTTCCGCGACAGTGATGGGTTATGGGAGGGATACAATATTGAAGACGTTGCCACGCCGCGTGCCTGGCGCAGAAACCCGCAGCTGGTGCTCGAATTCTATAATCAGCGGCGGAAAAATGTTTTGGATGCAAAACCCAATGCAGCACACCAGGGGTTGGCTTTGCTGGAAAAGGATTTTGATGTGCATATCATTACCCAGAACATAGACGACCTGCACGAAAGGGGTGGCTCCACAAAAGTGATGCACCTGCACGGCGAGATATTGAAAATGCGGAGTGAACGAAACAACCATCTTATCTTTCCCATTGAAAAAGACATTATGCTGGGTGATACTGCCAGTGATGGTGCGCAGCTCCGTCCCCATATTGTATGGTTTGAAGAACCGGTATCCATGATAGAAATGGCAGCACCGCTGGTAATGGAGGCTGATATTTTTGTGGTGGTGGGCACCTCCCTGGTAGTATACCCTGCCGCAGGACTGGTAGATTATGCGCCGCTGGCAGCTCCCAAATTTATCATCGATAAAACAATACCCTATACATCGTCTGTAAAAAATCTTATAGCTATTGAAAAGCCCGCTACTGAGGGTGTACGGGACCTGGCAATTGCACTGGAGAAACTCAAATAATGCATGCAGCAGGGTGAAGCGATCGCGTTACAGGATTGCTGTGTTTTCATGAAAGCTGATTCCATGCTGCTGCAATTCTGCCAGGACAGGCTCATAAATAGCGGCTATAACAGGTATGTGCAGCCCGGTAAGCTTTATTTTTCCCTCCAGTAACAGTTTGGCTGCTATGCCCAATGGCAGGCCTACCGTTTTGGCCATGGCTGTTCTAAGATTATCATCTCCCTTAACCAGCAGATGGCTTTTTACGCAGTATTTTTTCCCCTGCAGCAGGTATTCTATTTCATGCAGCATTACAATCATGTCTTTGTCTGCGGCATTCAAAACCAGTTTTTTTTCCAGTGCAAACTGCAATACGTCCATGGCACTGCAATGCCCTTTATTGATAAGGGTTGTATTGTCTTCTGTTCCCAGCCATAGCAATTGTTGATTGAATACAGCGCTCTGCTGCTGCAATTCCTTTACCCTGGCGGTTAGCTGCTGAAGGACGAAATGCTGTGTAAAAAAATCCTGCAGGGTCATATTGTCAGTGTTATACAAAACGGTTTCATCTGTCAGCTGCAGTTCGACAATATGCTTCCATCCCAGGCAAAATTCAGGGTAGCGGAGCGTGGTCCGGATAAATGTTTCCACCTTTTCCAGGCCATAAACTGGAATATAATCCAAAGAATCGCGGTTGGGATACCACGAGAGCTCACCCAGTCCTGGCATACTGACTACACGCCCTGCATCGAACAGGTTATCATATCCCATTTTTTTAATCTGGTTACCCTGCCGGTAAACTGCCCCAGCTTTTCCCGCCATTACAACATTGCGGGGGTTCCAGCTGATTTTATAATGCCATGGATTGTCATCACTTTCCGGTGCTACCAACCCGCCACAATGGGAAACAAACGAAGTAATGATGCCGCCTTCGTTTTCTATCCGGTGAATCAATTGCATAGCGCTCATGTGGTCAATACCGGGGTCAAGTCCCATTTCGCAGAGAAACAGCAGCTGCTTCTCTTCAATGGCCGGCTGCAGAATGCGGATGTTATTATCTGTATACGAGGCGGTGAGTAAATGTTTCGAAAATTGTACACAGTCCTTCGCCACCAGGAAATGCAGGGCAGGAGGCAGCAGGGAAATAACTATGTCTGCCTGCTGTACAAGCACCTGCCTTTCCGCATCGTTTTCTACCTGTACAGCCACTGCATTTGCATACGCATGGTTGCCCGCTTTTGATTTTGCCAGCCCCAGGTCTGCGTCTGCCACGGTCACCTGCCAACCATGCAAACCCGCCTCTTTGATGATATAATCTATTAAACAGGTAGCTGATTTGCCGGCACCAAAGACAAGAACCTGCTTCCTCTCACCCCCGGCCCCTCTCCACGGGGTGGAGAGGGGGGCCTCTCCGTAGGTTTCATTATTCAATATTTGATGTATAAACGTCTAAGTTACACAATTGATGATTATGCATTTTTTCCTAAAACCTGAACACTTTTTGCTATTGTGAGAATTTGCAAATGAAAATAAAGAATAATTTTTTGTGTGGAGGCAGGTGGAATACCAGGAAGATTATATTGAATCAGGGCCGGGGGCAAGGTCATCCAGTGAATCTGCCAGTATCAGCAATTCCTGTTTTTTGTATTCGTTCTTATCTTCAGTAAAACATTTGGCAAACTCCTGCAGTAAGAACTGGATGATGCGTTTTTTGCTGAGGGGTTTAAAGTAGGAAGCGGTGGAAGTAACAGCAATCCTTTTAAAATAGGTTTCTACTTCTTTGTGGGTAAAAATATTGCCCGTCATGGGGTCTATATAAAACTGTATGGTATGAGAGGGGTTGGAAGGCACCTGCCAGTTATAATCCACCTCAAAATAGGCCAGTATAAACTGCCGGGGTATATTGATGGCCTTTATGGGCACATCCAGCAGATCTGCCAGAATGAGGTATATCATACCATTTGAAACAGCATTACCGCGTTTTCCATCCAGTACTTTATTAATTAAAAATTCATTGGGCTCGTTGTACTTGATCTCGTTGCCCTTTAGATTGTAATAATTATAGAGTATGGTGGTAATAACATTGGTTTGTTCAAGCGGGGTGAGATAACTGTTCAGCTCCAGCCAGATATTGCGGCGCATTTTATCAATTTCTGCATACACCGCGGTGGTAGAAAGTTCCGGGTACATGTATTTGGCCACCAATATGGCGCCACTGAGCAGATCCGGTTCCGGCTGTGCTTTCCAGTTGTTAAATTCTTCTGTTAAATCGCGGTAATGCAGGCGGTGTATAAGCAGTTCAATGCGTTCCTGCACTGCATCCACCGGCGTGTTCTCCCAGAGATTTTCCAGGTTGGGGATAATGCCTTTTCCAAAAGATATGATACGGTCGCTTACGGAACCAAAAACTTCCTCGTCCGGATCATCAATCAGGTGAAAAAGCGCTGATATTTCTTTTGTTTCTTCCATACCATTGAAGTAAACAGCAGGCTGTGCTGTACTATATACGTATCCAAAGCAATAATTATTGTGCTGTAGAACACCCTAAATTTCGCAGCAACCGGCGGGATAATCTAATTGAAATTATCCACAGATGTTAAAATGCGATTATTTTAAATGCTGAATTTTAAATTTTGAATTAAAAAGAGTGAAAAATACCGTGGCAATGGTACGGTATACTAAGCTAAAATGCCGCATTCCAACGTGGTGGAAACTGCGGCATTCAAAATTTAAAATCTAAAATTCAAAATAAATTAACTGGCTTTCTTTTTCCTGAAGCTTTTCTTCGGCGGGTTGGCTTTCAGCTCTTCAATAATGGCTTTTACTTCTTCAATGGTTAAATCAGCCACTTTTTCCTGCTGTTCTTTGTTGAGTTTGTAATTGCGCAGGCCTTGTTTGATATAGGGGCCATAAGGTCCCCGCAGCAGTTGAATTTTTTCTTTTTCAAATACTTTAATGGTGCGCTGTTCCTTGGCTGTTCTTTTCTCTACAATAATAGGAGCGGCTTCATCCAGGTTGATGGTATAGGGATCAAATTCTTTTCCAAGAGAATAGAATTTGCCATCATGGGCTATGTATGGGCCAAATCGGCCAATGTTTACGGCTACCTCTTTCTCTTCAAAAACACCCAGGTTGCGGGGTAGCTTAAACAGTTCCATCGCATCTTCCATTGAAATGGTTTCAATGCTCTGCGTAGGTTTTAGTTTTGCAAATTTTGGCTTCTCGTCTGTTTCTTCTACCACCTGCGCGCCAATCTGCACCATGGGGCCGTACCGTCCCATGCGGGCAATTACCGGTTTGCCGCTTACAGGATCTGTTCCCAATGCTCTTTCGCCCTTGGCCCTTTCTGCGGTTTCCAGGGTTACTTCTATATTGGCATGAAAAGGTTTGTAGAAATCACCCAGCATTTTGTGCCACTCCATTTTACCTTCTGCTACCTTGTCAAACTCTTCTTCAATCTCGGCGGTAAAACTATAATCCATTACCGTTTGAAAATGCTGCTTCAGAAAATCTGTTACCACCATGCCCAAATCGGTCGGAAATAATTTTCCCCGCTCAGCGCCGGTATTTTCCGTTTCGGATTCTTTGGCTATTTCGTTTTTCTTATTTAAACGCAGCAGGTTGAAGATGCGCGGTGTACCTTCTTTATCGCGCTTCTCAACATAATTTCTTTTCTGTACAGTAGAGATGGTAGGGGCGTAGGTGCTGGGTCGTCCGATGCCCAGCTCTTCCAGTTTCTTTACCAGCGATGCTTCCGTATAGCGGGGTGCCGGGCGCGAAAATCTTTCGGTAGCCAGCATCTCTTTGAAATCAAGTTTTTGCTTCACTTTTAATGGTGGCAGCATGCCTTCTGTATCTTCTTCCTCTTCATCATCGTCTTTGCCTTCCAGGTATACTTTCAGGAAGCCATCAAACTTCATTACTTCTCCGCTGGCGGTCAGCTGATCTTTATTGGTAGAGATATCAATTTTTGCAATAGTTTTTTCAAATTCTGCATCGCTCATCTGGCTGGCAATGGTGCGTTTCCAGATCAATTCATACAGCCTGCGCAGGTCGCTGTCATCCACTGTGCGGCTATCCATATAAGTGGGACGGATGGCCTCGTGGGCTTCCTGTGCACTTTCATTTTTATTTTTGAATTTACGGGGCTGGTAATATTCGTCTCCGTAAGAGCTTTTTACTTCAGCCTTGATCATGTCTGCGGCGGTATCACTCAGTGAAACACTGTCGGTACGCATATATGTTATCTTACCGCTTTCATACAGCTTCTGTGCCAGCAGCATGGTCTTGCTGACGGAATAGCCCAGCTTCCGGCTGGCTTCCTGCTGTAAGGTAGAAGTGGTGAAAGGTGCAGCGGGTGTGCGTTTGGCAGGCTTAACGGTAATATCGCTAACGGTATAATTGGCAGCTTTGCAGCTTTCCAGGAATTTGGCGGCGTCTTCGTTTGAACTCAGTTTTGAAGGGCCTTCCGCCTTAAACGTAATTTTCTTTCCGTTTACATCATCTGCAATAAAGAAAGCTTCAATTTTATAAGTGCTCACAGAAGTAAAGCCATTGATTTCTCTTTCCCGCTCTACAATCAAACGCACGGCTACGCTTTGCACACGGCCGGCACTCAGGCTGCGCTGCATACCAATCTTGCGCCATAATACCGGGCTCAGTTCAAAACCTACAATGCGGTCAAGAATACGCCTGGCCTGCTGTGCATTTACCAGGTCCATATTTATAGTACGCGGATTCTGCACTGCTTTTTTAATGGCGGGTGCCGTAATCTCGTGAAAAACGATGCGTTTGGTGGTTTTGGGATCAAGACCCAGCACTTCAGCCAGGTGCCAGGAAATGCTTTCTCCCTCACGGTCCTCATCCGATGCAAGCCATACTTCGCCGCTTTTTTTGGCGATGCTTTTCAGATCCTTTACTACCTTTTCTTTTTCTTCAGGCACTATGTAACGGGGCTCAAAATTATTGTTCAGGTCAATGCCCATCTCGCTCTTCTCCAGGTCGCGTATATGCCCATAGCAACTTTTTACCTCAAAATCTTCGCCCAGGATTTTTTCTATGGTTTTGGCTTTCGCCGGAGACTCCACTATCAATAAATTCTTCGCCATAACTATAAATATATTCGGT
>JANPGT010000796.1:0-1754 GCA_031424135.1 Chitinophagaceae bacterium | reverse complement strand
TTGATAGCTTGATGGACCCATCTGGGTAACAGTGAATTTGTATTCATTCCGTTTCCGTAGAGATAAGTTGGTCTTACGATCAGATGATTGGGGAATTTATTAATTAGAAATTCCTGCGAAAGTTTGGCCAACCCATACAATGATGGATTACTATAACAGGATTGCAGGTCTATTTTTTGTTTATGGTTTCCGAACACTGCTGTGCTTGAAATGTAAATTATTTTTCCAGCTCTTATGGTAAAAACTAATTCCAGCAGTACCTGTAACTGACGTATATAGTCTTCATGAGTTGAAAGATGACTGCCAATAGTAACAAAAAATTGATCAAAATAGAAATCGCGGACACTTCTCAGCGGTATAATTTGACATCCTTTGGGTACAGCATGCGTTTTTGTATTACAAAAAGCTACTACAGTATTGTCTGGATTTATGAAAGATTGGCAAATATGAGAGCCCACAAATCCATTTGCCCCTAGAACTCCAATAGTCATAAGGAGAGCTTGTTTTCTAACTGGTGTAATCCCGAAGTAGTTTTTAGGGCTACTACGGTGTCGTTTTCCACTACCAGTTCATTCCAGTAACGAAGTATTGTTTTTTCCTGGATGGTATATTCCGGTTCTATTCCCTTCAATAAATAATCGGCAATCATTTTGGGTTCGTTAAAACCACAAAGCGTACGCGATGCGGTAGTGCCTGAACAACGGGCATTTATTTCAAAGACATACGGAATACCATTTTTCATTCTCAACTGAATATTGCAGGCACCGAATGGCTTTATGATATTGGTAATCTTTCTAACGGCGGCTTCGATAACCGGGTTTTTCTCCGAAAAGCATTTATGGGTATCCCCGTCTCTCAGTATCCTTCTCATTACAATGACACCCTTGCATTCATTGCTGAGGTTAATGGAGCCGCAGGTGTATTCATCTCCTTCAATATACTCCTGTACAATGAAGCTGGCTTTATCGTCTCCAATTTTTTCCATTACAGCATTCCATTCAGACTTATCTTTTGCAAGGAACACGTTTTTTGATCTTGCCCCTCCCACTTTCTGTTTTACAATTACAGGAAAAGAAGAACTGCCGGGCAAAAAATTTTCCAGTGAACTGGTATAGGGTACTGATATACCAAAGGCAGTTAACTGGTCATAAGTGGCCTGCTTGTCATCTGATATCGTAATTACCTCGGGCCGGCTTACCACCAACGTTGTACCGATGGCTGCAAATACCTCCCTATTAAGGGAAAGCGGCATCAGTTCTGCATCAAGTCCGGGGAACAATAATGAAATTTTTTCCCGGCGGCAGATATCAAGCAACGCAGGAATATAAGTTGGCTTGTTTGCAAATGGTACCAGGAATGCTTTGGGTGTAACATACAAACCAGCTGCCAGCGGTTCGCCGTCCAATGCAATACAGTTATACCCTGTACCATACAGTGATTTCAGTACGCCCTGGCCTACGCCGCCGCCAACTCCTGTAACAGCAATATTATACATGCCCCTGTTATTTTTTTAAAAAGGTTAGTTATTCTGTGTGCGCAGCAGGATCCGGCAAATGAAATCAATTTCTTCTGCAGAAAGATCATGAAAGAGCGGCAGGCACAGGATCCGTTTGCTGACGTCTTCGCTTACAGGTGTTGCCTGTTTTTTTTCCAGGTAACGCAACAGGTTGAGCGAAGGATAGAAGTACCGTCTTGCATACACAAGATTGGCCGCCAGTGCGTCATAGGATTTCAGCAGTTCCTGTTCCGATTTG
>JANPGT010000795.1:0-10288 GCA_031424135.1 Chitinophagaceae bacterium | reverse complement strand
CAGGGCCGTCATTTTATGATTTTTGTTGATCTGCCTGTTCCAGGTTAGATAGTTCTCAGACTGCCAGTAATTATTGAAAAAACTGTTCAGGTTGGCAACACCACCCTGGTCAAAAGAGAGGTTACGCAAATCCTGGGCAGAATAAAAATTGTTCTTCTGTGTATTGAGGTTAAACCCAAAGTCAGATTTAAAATCCAGGTCCTTGGTAATATGAAATAACAGGTAGGTATTGCCCAGGGTCTGGAAATTGTTGTTGAGGGTATACCTGTTGTTGGCAATATGCACCGGGTTGGTACCGCCTTCCAGTCCGTCAATACTGCTGTTACCTGCCCAGGTGCCATCGGGGTATTTTACCGGCAGAATGGGAACTGCTTCATTCACCATGCGGGGTACGTTCAATCCGCCATTGCCATCCGATACTACTTTCTGGCGGCTCTTTATCATAGAAAGGCTGCCACCTACTTTCAGCCACTTGTTCACATCGTTGTCAATCGTAATCCTGGCAGAATAGCGTTTGAAGCCCGATTTAATCATAATACCATTCTGATCCAGGTAGCCCAATGAAACACTGAAAAGCGTTTTTTCGCTGCCACCCTGGAAATTCAACTGGTGGTTCTGGGAGAAAGCGGGCTTATATACTTCAGACTCCCAGTTGGTATTATAGAGCGGTTTATTATTGGCATCAAAAAGGAGGGGGTAATTGGCATTGTTTAAAGCCTTGGCGGGTGCCCAAACGCCACCCAGCGGATCAAATTTTTGGCCGTTCACAAAAGACTGGTTGAATACCTGCACAAATTCATTGGCATCCAGCGCAGGCAAGTGGCGGTACAATTGTGCCACGTTTACATTACCATCGTAGGTAGTGCGGGTGCCGCCGCTTCTGCCACGTTTGGTGGTAATCATAATTACACCATTGGCGCCCCTTGCGCCGTAGATGGCGGTAGAAGACGCATCTTTCAATACTTCCAGTGAGGCCACGTCATTTGGGTTGATGCTATTGCCATCAACACCTGCTACACCGTCTACAACGTAGAGGGGATCGAGGCTGGAGTTGATAGAACCCAATCCGCGTACACGCACTTTGGCGCCTGCACCCGGGGCATTATTATTAACACTTACTTCAACGCCTGCCACCTTACCCTGCAGGGCCTGGGTTACATTGGGTACTGGTTTATCCAGCAGCTTATCGCCTTTAATAACTGCTACCGCTCCCGTCAGGTCAGATTTCCTGGCCGTTCCATAGCCAATTACCACTACATCGTTCATGGTAGATACATCGGGTGTAAGTACCAGGTTTTGCAGGCGGCCGGCATCGCTTACGGCTACTTCTGTATTTTTAAAACCTACATAGCTGAATACCAGTACGGCTTTGCTGCTGCTGACTTCAATGGTAAAGCTGCCGTTGGCACCGGTAGATACGCCGTTATTAGTGCCTTTTTCCAATACCGAAACACCGGAAAGGGCTTCGTTTTTATCATTAAAAACTTTACCCGTAATACTGATCGCCGTGCTGGCCAGCTGGGCTTCAGTAACTTTATCGCCTACAATCACCACCAGCTGGTTGCTGAGGCGGCGATAGCTGAGATTGGTATGCTGCAGCACTTTGTCCAGCACTTCTGAAAGGCTGGCGTTTTTTACCTCTATGCTTACCAGCTGGCTACCCTTTAAGAGCTGGTCTTTGTAGACAAATCGGAAATCGCCCTGTTCTTCAATGGATTTCAATACTTTTTTCAGTTGAACCTTGTCTAATTTGAGGCTAATCCCCTGCCCGTAGGCATGTGCGAAACTCTGGGTTGAAAAAAACAGGATAAGCACAATTACCATCTTCGTCATAATCAGGCATTTGATTAATAGACGGCGCATACCGGCTGCAGCGCCGTGTTCACAATTTTTCATATCTTGGCTTTGATTTAAAAATGATGATAGCCGCCCTTGCGGGCAGTTGTTGTCTTTTTTTACTGCGGAGAATGTTGCAACCATTCTCCGTTTTTATTTTTTGAGGTGTCAGGTAATTTCTTTGTTCATAGCAGCAAGTTTTTAAGGTGATAAAAAATAAGAAGAAAATAATTTTTCTGCGGGCAGGGGTAAAGAATAACCAGTGTCTGTAAGTGCAGCTGCACTATTTTATAATAACTGTGTCTTTGTTGATGTTGTATTTGAAATTGCCGGTAATTTTAAGGGCTTCCATCACCTGTGCAAGGGTTTCGTTTTCAAAAATGGCGCTATAGGCGGTGCTTTTCAATCCTTCGTCTCCATTAATCACCACTTTCACATTGTACCACCTTTCTATTTTGCCGGCCACTTCTTCCAGGCTTTCTGCGTCAAATACCAGTTTGTTTTTGATCCACAGGGTTTCCAGTGCGCTGCTGTCTTTTACCTGGAAATGCACTTTGCCTACGGTAATATTAAAAGCTAAATTGTTGTCCGTTGTTTTCTTAGTATCGCTGTTGGTGTTAAACTGAAGGCTTTTGTTGTTCACCATCAGTTTCTCATTGGGTTTCAGCACAATCTTTTTCTCAGGGTTGTTGTGCAGCGTTACTTCTACAGAACCCCTGAACAGCGCCGTTTCTGTATTTTTTTCCGATTCGTAAGCCCGCACATTAAATGCGGTACCCAGTACACGGATATCTATTGTTTTTGTATGAATAATGAAGGGCCTGGTTTTATCTTTTACCACGTCAAAATACGCTTCCCCTTCCAGGTAGACTTCCCGCAACTCGCCCCTGAAATTTTCGTCATAGGTAAGTTTGCTGTCTGCATTTAACCATGCTTTTGTGCCATCAGGCAGCTGTATATCAGATTTTGATCCCTTGCGCGTGCTTACGGTATTTTGTGCAACAGGACCCCCGTTTTTTTTATTGCTTTTGTTATAGGAGAAAATGACAGATGCAATAATCAGCGATGCAGCAATGCCGGTAAGCGGCCACCACAAGCGGTATAAAGGCTGACTGGCTTTTTCTTCCGGTTCTGCTGTAGCTGCTTCTGAGATAGTATCTGCCGGCAAGGGGTATATGTCCGGGCGGTTACTCAAACGCTGCAGGTGCCTGTTATAGAAATCATCCGATGCTTTGCTGTTAACGTTGCTTTTGGGTTTCCATAGTTGCACCATCAATCCCGCCTGTAAACCAAGCGAAGAATTTTTTTGCAACAACTGTTCCAGTGCCTCCAAATCTTCTTTGGTAGCTTCACCACTTAATTGCAGGCTTAATAATTCCCAGAATTTTTCCTCGTCCATATAGCGTCTTGTATAACAGGATGCCTGTTGCAATGAAAATGTACTAAAAGAAAAAACTTATTTTAAAAAAACATTTTATCTTCATGCACGGATAGGAATCATATAAATGTCCAATCTATCGTGAACCAACTTGCCTGTATACCGGAACTTCAAAAAAAGATTGCACTGTATGACGATATGAGGGCATACAGGCAGCTCTGTGATGTATTCTATCAGCGTCTCTACCGCACCGCTTATGCTTTTTTGAAGTCAAAAGAACCTGCAGAAGAAATTGTTTCGGATGTATTTATTAAAGTATGGCAGCTGCGTACAAAACTGCAGGAGGTGGAAAATTTAAGTGTTTACCTGTACACGGTCACAAAAAACTTATGCCTTAAATATATTACGCGGCAGTACAAGAACCCGGTCACCAGTCTTGATATCATGCATTTTGAAACCAGCATTGATTTTAATACGCCGGAGGAGATCTGCATCTCTGCAGATATTATTAAGAAAATAAGGATGGCGCTGGATGAGTTGCCGCCCAAATGCCGTTTAATTCTTCAATTGGTGAAAGAAGATGGGCTCCGCTATAAAGAAGTGGCAGAAATTCTGCATGTGTCTGAACACACGGTTCGCAACCAGGTAGCCATCGCCGTAAAAAAACTGGGTAAGGTGCTGCCGGCTTATCTGCAATCTTCTGTAAACCTGAATTTTATTGAACGCTGATCCTTTGAACCACGGAGGCGCGGAGACAGGGAGTAACACAGAGGTTTCTTTATTTTTTTTCTCCACTACTTTTTTCAATTTGCATTTGCAGGCATAGCTAAAATTGAGTAATGCTCAAACAAAACATCCCCGTGTATCTGCGTGCCACAGTGCCTTTTTGGTTCATCAACTCACTACCGGGTGCCGTTTAAATTCTTTATTCCTGTCAAATAAATACCGGTAGGTAGTCAGCATCCTGCTTTGAAATGTTTCGCCCAGGCTGGAAGCAACATTGATCATTTTGGGATTGAATTCGCCAATCCATTGCATTTCGTATTCAGTATAGTCTGTGGTAGGCTGAATAATTTTAGCCGACTCTACAATCATAAATGCATCCACTCCCTTGCCCTGGAATTCCGGCACAATACCATACACGATGCCGGTAAATTTTTTATTCTTCATTGTTTTCTGCAGCCATAAAAAATACAGTTTCTGCAGCAGGCCAAATTTGCCATTCAGGTGTTTGAAGATCTGGTTCAGGTCGGGCAGGTTTACAAACATGCATACCGGCTCCTCTTTATAATAGGCAAACCAGATTACCTTTTCATCCATCACCGGTTTCATTTTCTTAAACATCGTCAGCACCTGGTCTTTTTTCAGTTCTTTTAACCCGCCATGACCTGCCCATGCCTTATTGTAGATGGTGGTAAAGTCGCGGGCAAATTTCTCCAGCTGATTTTTTTTTATATGAAGGGCGCTATAGTCTGGGTCATTGGCATACAGCGCGTGCCGGTCGTACATTTTCTGGTGCAGTTTTTTCTTTGCATCCAGCCCAAAGCAAATCTGGTTAAAGAAATTTTTGAATCCGTAGTTCTCAAACAAAGCCTGGTAGTAGGGATAATTGTAGTTCATGCAGTACATCGGTTCCTGGAAGCCTTCTACTACCAGTCCCCACCAGCGGTCGCGCTCGCCAAAATTAATGGGGCCGTCCATGGCTTCCATTCCCTGGTCTTTCAGCCATTGTTGGGCGGTATCAAACAGCAGGTTGGCAGCCGCCTGGTCATTGATGCAGTCAAAAAAACCGATTCCGCCTGTAGGCACATCATCGCCCTTGTTTTTGTATTTCTTATTGGTAAAGGCGGCAATGCGGCCAATAAAGGCGCCGGCATCGTCTTTCAATATCCAGCGCATGCATTTTCCCTGCCGGAAAGTTTTGTTCTTCTTTTCGTCAAAAACTTCATCTACGTCTTTGTCCAGCGGACGTATATAATTGGCATTTTCTTTATTGATCATTACGTTTACCCTAATAAAATCGCGGGCCAGTGCCGGGGTATTGACTACAATCAGTTGCATGATGGTTAATAGTTCTTTGTGGTGGCCAAATAAGATTTTATGTTTACTGTAAAGCCAGCTTAGTAAATTTGTATAAATGGTTTGCAGCGAGGCGGTATGACCTGCGGTACCGACCGCCTCGCTGCAAACAAAACAAATGTAACAGATTAGCTTATTGTAAACTGAAATACCATGGGTGATAATTCAAAATTTTTGGCCGGCATTATTGTAGGCGCTGCAGCAGGTGCTGCCATAACGCTGTTATTGAATACAGAAAGCGGCAAGAAAGTGCTGGCAGATTTAAAGGAAGCTGCCGGTAACACCTTGCGCGACCTGCAAAATAAGGCAGCAGAGGCAGGCGAAGCAGAAGACGCTGCTACGGCAGTATAAAAACAATCGTATGTCCACAGAAAAGCAAAGTTTTTTTGAAGAAACCCAGGACCTTATAGAAAGTTATGTGAGCAACCGCCTGCGGCTTTTTAAACTGCAAACGGCAGAAAAATCTTCGCGCCTTGTAACGATGTTGTTTGCCGGCCTGGTAATAGGACTACTGGCTTTTTTTATACTGCTGTTTACCAGCATTATGGCGGCTTATTACTTTTCAGATATCATGCACAGCCAGTTTTATGGTTTTGGTACAGTAGCGCTGATTTATGTATTTCTGCTGCTGCTGGCTATTTACCTGCGCAAAAAATTTCTTGATAAATATGTTTTTAACCGGGTGGTAAAGATTTTATTTGATTCAAATACAGATGACGATGAAGCCGAGCAAAACTGAACCGGTACTGTATACCAAAGAAAGCCTGCAGGCCGAACAACGGCAGCTGAAAGCTACCATCAAAGCACAGGAAGCAGCACTGCGGCAGAAGGTAAAAACCCTGCCGGGCGAATTGTTTTATGCAGGTGTGGGTGCTATTGTGCCCACCATACTCACCGGCAAGATCAGCCATACTGTCCTGGGTGCAGGGAGAACGCTTATCAATAAAGTGGTAGACAATAAAACCAATGCTAATGATTCCAAACTGGTGGCCCTGGCCAAACAGGCGGGATTGTTTACCCTGCTGAAAATTGGGTTTAATGCGTTTATGAAGAGAAAAATCTGAACTGTGATTTATTTGATTTTTATGATTACGCTGACCGTATATTGACCATCATGTAAATCAAATAAATCATACAAATCACAGTTCAGACAACTTATAGTTCAGACAATATTACTTCTCAAAAGAAAACTTCCCCACCATCAAAGTCTGCTCCCCGCTTTTTTCCAGTTGAATGGTAATAATTTTTCTTTGCTGCCGCCCGCTGGCATAATGCGTATAGATTTCTGCCATAACGGTGGTAGGGCCGGCCAGTTTCAGCTGGCGTTCCCCATAAAAATCAGCTTCAATGGTATACATGCCTTTAATGGCTTTTTTTAGTAAAAACTGTTCCGGCCCGTAGCCATTGGTAAAATCATCTGAAATGCGGCCGCCAATAGCGGTGGTCTTGTGACTGTAATAGCATTTTTCACCGTTGGGGTCGGTAATCCACAAATCGATATCAGTGTCATTCATGTTCCAGTTAAGCACCACACGTGTGTCTACCGGCATATCGTGCAGCAACTTTTTGTTGATGCCTTTAAGGTTCAGCTGCTCACCGTGCAATGTCACCAACTGGTTGATCTCCGTAACAATGGTTTCTTCAATGCCATGGTAATTGCTCATTACTTCGCCGTTGTATTGTTTGTTGATGGCGGTATACAGTGTGTCCAGCGCCTGCTGGTACATGCCTGCATCGGCAAGCGCCAGGCCATAATCGCGGTAGCTCTGCGGTTCCTGTGGGCGCCATTGCAATACCTTGCGGTACACAAATATTTCTTCCTGGTAGCGCCCGGTTTCCTTCAATTTAAAACCCAGCAATTTGTACAGCTCGTGGTTTTCCATATCCAGTTCCGCCAGGTTACTTAAAATAAGGTTACCGTTTGCTGAATCTTTCTGCTGGAAAAACCAGGATGCCATATCAAAATAAAAAGACGGAGTATTTATATAGCCAGCCCGCAAAGACAGGTAGGTGGTGTATTTTTTTTCTTTGGACGCGCTGGCCATTGTCTCCAGGTAACTGCGTACCGGTGTCCAGGGTTTTATATCTATGCTGGCGTTTTTTATGCCTGGTGCGTCGGGCTTTCTTTCATCTTCGGCTTTGCTTTTGTAAGATTCCTGCTGGTTGGTGTTGAAATATCCGCGGGGCGCAGCGCTTACTGCTACCCCGGCTACCCGTCCTTGTAAAGATGTTGCAATATCGGCTTTCTTATCGTCAGAAACGCTGGCGGTGGAGTAGCTCCTGGTTACCACCACCTCTTCCATACGCTGGTTTCCGGACGAGATGACCGTGCTGTCCAATACTGGCAAAGGCCGGTTATTGTCTGGTAACTGTACAGGGCTAATGATTTTATTGTCTGTTTTCCACCACTGCATCAATTCTTCAAAATAACGGTTAGCATTGTTCATGGCCAGCACCTGCTGGTTGCGGCGATCTGCCAGGCGCTGTTTGATGATGCGGTCGTATTCGGCCCTTAACTCCGTTGGGGGTTCTATCTCATACTGCACATAATCCATAATGTTTTCCAGTACAATCAAAGAAGTATTCCGGGTAACAATAGAAAATTGCCTGCCCAGCTGGCTGATAAGCGCTTTGTTGTTTTCGTAATTAATGTCCAGCTCCGCTATCTTTTTCTGTGCCCATACTTTCTGCAGGTTCACCTGCGCCGCCTGGTGCTGGTTATAATTCAACTGCACTGTTTTCTCAAACACTATTTTAGTGCCATAGCCGTATTGCAATACCGCTGCGGTGTTGGGGCTGGTGCTGATGCCTGCTATGGCGCAGCTATTTACAATGGGCTGGGGGATGGAGGGATAATGTTCGCTGATATCAGTGTTCTGTTTAATGCAAAGTAATTGAAGCGCCTGTGCGGTCAGCAACTGCAGGGCTTCCTGCTGGTTTAATTTATTCAGGTTGATAGCAGCGCCGCCGGTTTCCTGCGCCAATGATTGCATCCAGGCATAATCTGCACGGGGGGATGAAGTGATGGTATATACAGCCTGGCCGTTTTGCGCCACTTCGTTACTGCTGAGGGTGGACAAACCATCAGAAAAGAAAAGGTATTCCGCAGCAGGGGTAGAAGACAGGTTTATTTTGCTGTAATTGGTGCCGCCATCGTATACAAAACCTTCAATGGCTTTCTGTAATGCCTGCCAGTCCCCATTTTCTATCTTGAATACACCCAGGTCACGGTATTCATTATTAATAGCGGCCAGCTGTATGCTGCAATTTTTCTTCTTACTAATATAACTGCCCAGCAACTGCAATTCCTTTTTAATATCCCGGCTTAGTCCGCTGAGCGAGATATCCCAAATTACGCCTATTTCATTGGGGATGGCTTTGGGGCGGCTGTCTTTTTTCAGAAAACTGTTGATAAGAAAATAGTAATGACTGCCTACCTGCTGCATCATTACTTCCGCGGTTTCACTGTTTTTGGGAATGCTGAAGCCAACAGCATGGCCGGGCGTGAAATTGTTTTTTTGCAGGGAAGCGCCGTAGTTATTGTTCCACTCACTGAATACAATGTTATCTTCAGGCGTTTCTTCAAACAGGGGTTTAAAGGAAGACTGGATAACGGTAATATCCAGTGTAAAATGGTCGATGGGTCTTTTATAATCCATGGGCAGACGGTAACGCAGGGAATGATTGCTGTTCAGCAACAGTTCTTCATCATAGGCAATCAGCACTTTCCGGCTGCCCCTGGCCGGTATGGGGTAGATGCGGGTGCGAAAATTGTTACCTTCTGT
Organism: Chitinophagaceae bacterium; assembly: GCA_031424135.1. Classification (GTDB taxonomy): domain Bacteria; phylum Bacteroidota; class Bacteroidia; order Chitinophagales; family Chitinophagaceae; genus JACMLD01. The sequence goes on along the minus strand of JANPGT010000795.1, from coordinate 1,210 downwards.
TTTTTCCAGCAGGCCGGGGTCTACCTGACGGCGTTCAATGGCTTCAAATACCAATGTGCCCTTTTCCTTTTCCACCGGTACTGCTTCGCGAAGAACGCCGTTGATATCAATGGCATACCTTGACACCGAAGCGCCTTCTGGCAGGGGGAAAATCAGTTCGCCTTCCAGTATGCGCTGGCCGGTATTGAAGAAAGTCATTTCCATGGTAGTGGTAGCAATATTGCCGGTAACGGTAATATGCGTTGTCAGGCTTTGGAGATAAACGGCTTTGGGGTTGTCTTTAACGGTGAGTTCGGGACTTTGTGCCGCGCAGGCAATAGTTACCAGCAGCAGGGTAACAGACAGCGAAAATCTTAGTTTCATGGCGTTCATTTTTTCATGGATGCCGCCAGCCGGTTTTTTACACAATTGGCCAAGCCGGGATTTGTTGAAGGGGCTGAATTTGAAGGACAGGAAGCACCCGATTGTCAACATCCGGTAATCCTGTAAACCATTTATAATCAGGCTTCAGACCGTCATTTCAGGCTATTCTGTCCACATTTATTTTTTTTCCTTTGCAGTTGGTGGAATTAAGACCCCAACCCTTACCTTTGCGGCAAAATTTTAAACCGCTGTTTTAATACGCTTCTTATGGCTAATACAGGTAAAATCAAACAAATTATTGGCGCCGTTGTAGACGTTCAGTTTGACGGTCAGTTGCCGGAAATTTATAACGCGTTGGAGCTGAAACGTGATACAGGTGAAACGCTGGTACTTGAAGTACAGCAGCACCTGGGCGAAGACAGTGTACGCACCATTGCCATGGACGGTACAGAGGGCCTGGTAAGGGGAACCGAGGTAATTGATACCGGCAAAGCCATCGCTATGCCCATCGGACCAAACATCAACGGCCGCCTGTTTAATGTAACAGGTGATGCTATTGACGGTTTGCCCCAGGTAAGCAAAGTAGGCGGACGTCCTATTCATAATAAGCCGCCATTATTTGAAAACCTGAGTACTGCCAGCGAGATATTATTTACAGGTATAAAAGTAATTGACCTTATTGAGCCCTATGCAAAAGGTGGTAAAATTGGTTTGTTTGGTGGTGCCGGTGTGGGTAAAACAGTATTGATCCAGGAATTGATTAATAATATCGCCAAAGGCCATGGTGGTCTGTCAGTATTTGCCGGTGTGGGTGAGCGTACCCGCGAAGGAAATGACCTGATGCGTG
>JANPGT010000794.1:0-13150 GCA_031424135.1 Chitinophagaceae bacterium | reverse complement strand
GGGCAGGCAATGCATTACTTTGGCGTTATTGGTCAGTTACAGTTTATCGGCAGTAAGCATCCAGGAGGGATCATTACAATAGATCCTGCCGTAGACATTGAAAGTGCTCCAGTTTTTCACGTACACAAAATCTGCATCTTTCAGTGCATCCGCCTGGTTATGCGTAATGCTGGCGCCCTGGGTAAATTGCGTATCAAGTTCATAATCCTCCGGGTGGGTAATTACAAAATCTGCTTCGCCCCAGGCATTTATCCACTGCGCAAAACTATTGGCCACACACTGCGGCAATGGCTTTACATGCGGCGCCCAGGTAAGTACAATTTTAGGACGCTTAGCCCCAGCCCCCAGTGGTGATGTAAGTGTTTCTGTAATGGTAATGATGTCTGTAAGGCTTTGCAGCGGATGCAGGGTGGCACTTTCCAGGCTTACCACCGGTATACCTGCGTATTTAATAAATTGTTTAATGTACAGTTCGCTGTAATCGTCATCCCTGTTTTTCAGCGAGGGAAAAGTACGGATGCAAAGTATATCAAAATATTTTCCGAAGATGGGTGCAGCATCTTTAACATGCTCTACTGTATTGCCGCTCATGATGGCTTCTTCTTCAAATTCCAGCGCCCATCCATCCTGCCCCACATTAAAAATAATGGCTTCCATACCGAGATTTTGCGCAGCTATCTGCGTACTTAAACGGGTACGCATACTGGGATTCAGAAACAACAAACCAATGCGCTTATTCTTACCCAGGCCATTGTCCTTTAAAGGATCAGCTTTGTACGCAAGTGCTTTCTGCACCATGGCATTAATGCCGGGAACATCATGAACTGAAATAAATTGCTTCAAAGCGACATATTTTGTTGTTTACTAATCAAATTGTTCGGGAGGCAGTACACGGCAGACAGTAAACGTGAGTTCTGCCCTGCCGCCTTAAGATTCCAGACTCGCGCCTGATGTCTCACGCCTGTCCGCTCACCACTGATGCCGGGTTCTTAATTTCCGCTATCGCCTCCTGCAATGCTTCCAGAAACTCATCGGTCTGTTTTTTACTGATGGCCAGTGATGGCAATAACCTGATGACATTGGGCTTTGCCTCGCCCGTAAATACATTGAAATCATACAGCAATTTCCTGCGCAGATCTTTCAGTTCCGCCGGAACATCAAATCCAATCATCAGCCCACGACCCCTGATATTCTCAATACCATCAATGGTCTTTAACCGGTTCTTTATATACATGCCCCGCTGTTTGGCCATTTCTATGAGATTCTCCTCTTCTATTACTTCCAGTACTGCCAAAGCTGCGGCGCAGGCCAGCTGGTTACCGCCAAAAGTAGTGCCCAGCATTCCGTGTTTGGGCTGTATATGCGGTGCAATTAAGATACCCGCCACCGGGAAACCATTGCCCATGCCTTTGGCCATGGTATATATGTCTGCATTTACGCCCGCAGCATCATGCGAGAAAAACTGGCCGCTTCTGCCGTAACCGCATTGTACACTGTCTGCAATGTATACGGCGTTGTGCTCGTCGCAAAGCGAACGTATCTTTTGCATGAAACTTTCCTCAGCCACATTAATACCTCCTACACCCTGTATGCCTTCAATAATTACGGACGAAATTTCTTTACCATGCGCCGCAAAACATTTCGCCAGCGCCTTTTCATCGTTGAAAGGCAGAAAAATAACATTGTCTGTTTCATTTACCGGTGCTACAATAGCAGGATTATCAGTAACTGCTACCGCCAGCGAAGTTCTGCCATGAAACGATTTTTTGAATGCCACCACTTTCTTTTTGCCATTGTGAAAAGAAGCCAGCTTCATGGCATTCTCATTGGCTTCTGCCCCACTGCTCAGCAGGAACAACTGAAAGTCCTCTTTACCGCTCACCTTGCCCAGTTTGGCGGCCAGTTCTTTTTGCAGGGGAATATGCACTGAATTGGAATAAAAAGCAATCTTGTTCAGCTGTTCTTCTATACGGCGCACCCAGTGTGGGTGGGTATGACCAATACTGATTACAGCATGGCCGCCATACATATCTAAATACTGTACGCCATTATCATCCCATACATAAGAGCCCTGGGCTTTTACAATGGTAATGTCGTTAAGCGGGTAAACGTCGAACAATTTCATAAATGCTAAATTTTAAATGCTAAATTCTAAATGCTGCGCCGCCCTTAAACCTTCTACCTCCTCTTAAAAATAATTCGCTTTGAGTTTCAATCCCGCCGTCTCTTCGAGCCCAAACATTAAATTCATGTTCTGCACCGCCTGGCCACTGGCGCCTTTGAGTAAATTATCAATAGCACTGTGCACCACCAGCTTATTGCCCGATTTTTCCAGCTGCAGCATTCCCTTGTTGGTATTTACCACCTGCTTTAAAAAAATGGGTTCCTCACTCACCGTAGTGAAAGGATGCGCGGCATAAAAATCTTTGTATAAAACGCTCAGTTCCTCAAGGCTTTCATGGCATTTAAGGGTTGAGCTGATAAAAATGCCTCTTGTAAAATCGCCCCTCCAGGGAACAAAATTAAGATCGATGCCGCCGGCAGACTGCAGCTGCAGCAGCGACTGCCCTATTTCTCCCAAGTGCTGGTGCGTAAGTGTCTTATATGCCTGTATATTGTTGGCACGCCAGCTGAAATGAGAGGTATTACTGAGCGACTGCCCGGCACCGGTAGAACCGGTAATGCCGGTAGTATAAATCTCCTGCAACAGGCCCGCTTTTGCCAGGGGCAAGAGCCCCAGCTGAATAGCCGTGGCAAAGCAACCCGGGTTAGCAATATTTGCGGCAGATTGTATTTGCGTTTTATTCAGTTCCGGCATACCATAAACAAAACTACGACCTTTGAATTGGGCACTGTGCGCCAGCCGGAAATCCTGCGACAGATCTATTATTTTCACTTTATCGCCCACCGGGTTGGCTTCCAGGAATTTCTTTGCATCGCCATGGCCTACACATAAAAACAAGACATCAATATTATCGTGCAGCTCTTCAGAAAACTGCAGATCTGTTTCGCCTGCTAAATCCTGGTGTACTTTGGCAACATTGTTACCCGCATTGCTTTTACTGTTGATGAAAACAATATCAGCGTTGGGGTGATTCAACAGCAAACGGATGAGTTCACCTCCGGTATAACCAGCGCCGCCTATGATGCCTATCCTGATACCCCCTACCCCTGAAGGGGAGTTGATAAGTGCAGGTTTATGTGAAGTATCTTTCATTTAGTTACGTTAATAAGAATGACCGACAGTCAGCGAACAACCCTAACCCCCTTCAGGGGGTCAGGCATTTGTCATTTAAGGTACCCCGCCTGGGGGTTCACCTGGTGGTATATCATGGTCTGGTTACCAAATATCTTGCTGAAACCCCTTACATCTTCGCCGCTCCAGCCATTGTTCATTTCACCGTATTTACCAAATTTGCTGCTCATCAGGTCATGGTCGGAGGCAATACCGGTTACCATAAAGCGGTAGGGTTGTAATTCCACAAACACGGTACCGGTTACATTTTGCTGGCTGTTTACAAAAAAAGCTTCTATATCGCGCATTACCGGGTCCATAATTTGGCCCTCATGCATCCAGTTGCCATAAAACTGCGCCAGCTGGTCCTTCCATTGCAACTGCCATTTGGTGAGTACATGTTTCTCCAGCGCATGGTGGGATTTTAAAATAACCATTGGTCCGGCGGCTTCAAAACCAACACGGCCTTTAATTCCTATGATGGTATCACCCACATGAATATCACGTCCAATGCCATAGGCACCTGCAATGCTTTGTACTTTCTGAATGGCAGCCGCCGGACGGTCAAATTTTTCTCCGTTAACGGTATACAGTTCACCTTTTACAAAGCCCAATTCCAGATCTGCCGCTGCTGATGCGGTTACCTGGGTGGGCCAGGCAGCTTCCGGCAGCATTCCTTTGCTGTTCAGCGTTTCTTTACCCCCTACACTGGTGCCCCACAGTCCTTTATTAATAGAATATACCGCTTTGTCGAAATTCATCTCCACGCCTTTTTCTTTCAGGTAGGCAATTTCTGCTTCGCGGCTTAATTTAAGATCTCGTATGGGCGTTAATATCTGCACGCCCGGAATCATAATATTAAAAATCATATCAAAACGCACCTGGTCGTTGCCGGCACCGGTGCTTCCATGCGCCACTGCAACAGCATTCATTTTTTTTACATGCTCCGCAATATGAAGGGCCTGGCTCAGTCTTTCTGCGCTTACACTTAAGGGATAGGTATTGTTTTTTAAACAGTTGCCAAAAATCAGGTACTTGATAATGCTGTTGTAATAACTGTCTACCGCATCTACCGTGGTATGTGTTTTTACCCCAAGCTTGTACGCATGTGCCTCAATTTTCGTTAATTCATCTGCTGTAAAGCCTCCTGTATTTACAATAACAGAATGCACCTCATAGCCAAGATCGTCTTTCAGGTATTTTGCACAGTAAGTGGTATCCAGTCCACCGCTGAAACCGAGTACAATTTTATTTGCCATTATGTAGGTTTGAGAAAATTATAAATTGAAAAAATACTGCAGTATTGACTTTGACTTTTGCCTTTCTTTACCGGCAGTGTGGCCAGTAAAGTCTTTTTTGGTGAGCCACTGCAGCAGCTTGCTCTGCTTTATTTTCATAAAGCGCTCATATAACTTAGAATGTACAGAAAAGTCTTCAGCAGTTTCCTGTGGTTCATAGTGATCTTTGGGATCGTAGAGCATAGCAGTACACATACAGTTTTTCCGCTCCTTGCTCATCAGTATATCGTAGTTCACACAGCTCTTGCAACCAGCCCAGAAAGCTTCGTCCTGCGTAAGCTCAGAATAGGTAACCGGCTCATACCCCAGCTCAGAATTAATTTTCATTACTGCCAGGCCGGTAGTAAGGCCAAAAATCTTGGCTTCGGGGTATTTTTCCCGGCTCAGATCAAAAATCCGTTTCTTGATGCCTTTGGCAACACCGCTTTTACGGAACGCGGGTGCCACAATCAGTCCGCTGTTGGCCACATATTCACCATGCCCCCAGGTTTCGATATAGCAAAAACCTACCCACTCCCCTTCTTTGGTGAGCGCAATAACGGCTTTGCCTTCGTCTATTTTCTGCACAATGTATTCGGGGCTTCTGCGGGCAATGCCTGTACCACGGGCTTTGGCACTGCTTTCCATTTCAGCAGTAATGGTGTCTGCGTATATTTTGTCTGCAAGGGTAGCTACCCTGATAACAATCTGATTATTATCCACTATATGTAATTAATTAGATATCTGGATGACCAATCCATGTAAATAGTAAAAAAATCCGGGGGAAATTTTTCACTGATAGGGGCCAGGTGAACGGCTCGTCCTATCAGCAACCACGTCGCGGTCGCGGAAGAAAGAAACAACGCAGGGCAGAGATAGCCAGGGTGTTTTCAGCTGCGGTATGTGGTATTGTATTTATCAACTTCAGTTCAAAATTTAATGGTTCAACTAAAAGAAACGCAAAAGTATAAATTTTGTGTATAAATGAGGCAAAAAATTATTAATACTTTGTTATCCTTTACAAACGTATGTTACTGTAATACCGCCATGTGAACCTGGCTGAATAAACTGTTGCTGCAGCGCCCATGCTTTTGCAGCTGTTCCTGTAAGGTATTGCCGTTAAATACAGGTATAGCCAAAAGGTAAAACACCCATTAAGCAGGTTTGGGTAAACCTGTCCATTGCGTTGGGGCAGGTACCGCCACCAGGCCGCAACGCTTTTTGCCTGGTGGGAGGCCTTTGCCCACCCATCTGGCGGCTGGCGGCATTTCATCCCCCGGGGCCGGCACTGCAGCAACCCGAAACACCCATTCTGCACCGCTTTTGCCCTTTTCTGCATGCTTTTTCCTGCGGTATTTTGCTATTCCGGGTTCAGTTGCAAAACCCTATCTTTGCCCCTCTTAAAAATTTTGTAAATAAAACTAGAACTCCAATGAAGATTTTGGTTGCCATGTTTGCCGGCATTTTGATACTTATTTCAGCCTACCAGTTGTCTTTCACCTGGTTTGTGAACAAGCACGAAAGCGCTATGGCAGAGAAAGCAAAACTGTGGACGAAAAACCATTACGAACCTGCCGCCACCAGGTATTCCGGCGACAAGGAAAAACAAGCACTTTACCAGGACACTGTAGAAAAAGCACAAGGCCGTCAACTGGCGCGTCTGCTGGACAGCACCCGTGAAACAAAAATTACCTGGTGGGGACAAACTTACCAAAAAGCCAAAGAAAGCGAGCTGCTGCTGGGTCTTGACCTGCAGGGTGGTATCAATGTGGCATTGAACATTGAACTGGTTGGGTTAATAAAAGGCCTTTCCAATAACCCCAACGACCCCGGCATTAAAAAAGCCATTGATGAAGCCAACAGGAAAAAAACAAACAGCGATGCCAATTATATCGACCTGTTTGCTGAGGCTTACAAAGCAGTTAACCCCGGACAGTCACTGGCCCCGCTCTTCAGCAACAATACCCGTAACAAACTGAAGATTGATGCTTCTGATGCCGCTGTGGTAACCTATCTGCACGAGCGTGCTGACGCAGCTATGCAGCAAACCAAAAACGTATTAACCAAGCGTATTGACCAATTCGGCGTATCGCAGCCAAATATCAACCTTGATAAGAACAAAGGTATCATCACGGTAGAACTGGCAGGTGCCAACGACCCTGAGCGTGTGAGGAAATACCTGCAGAGCACCGCCAACCTGCAATTCTTTGAGGTGTACAATATCAATGAACTGGGGCAATCCATTGAAGCAGCCGATAAAGCACTAACGGCATCATTGGGTGGTAACAAAGCAAAAGATACCGCTGCAAAGGCGATCGATTCTTCCAAAACCGCTGCAGGTGACAGTTCTTTGGCCAATCTTTTAAAGAAGGATACCAGCAAAAAAACAACAGTGGCTGATGCCAATTTGCAATACCCCCTGATCAAATACTTTAACGCAGGTTATGCAAGAGGTAAAGATGGCCAGCCGGTAAAAGACAATAACGGCAACATTATTTACACACCCAACCTGGGCTATGTGCCATTAAAAGACACTTCTACCCTCAACAGCTACCTCAGCAATCCTATTGTCGCCAACAGCTTCCCCACCAACCTGCGCTTTTTATATGGTGTACAGGAGAAAGATGAGGCAGGTAAACTGGCCGACTATGTAATGCTCTATGCTATTAAAACCGTTCCCGGTTCTGATAAAGCACCGCTGGAAGGCGAACACGTTACCAATGCCCGCCAGGACTACGACCAGTTTGGTAAAGTTGAGGTTAGCATGAGTATGGATAAAACCGGTGCTGCTATCTGGGAGAAAATGACCGGTGATGCTTACAAGAAGAAAAGCCAGATTGCGATTGTGCTGGACGACCTGGTGTACTCTGCTCCTGGTGTTACCAGCGGCCCTATTGCAGGTGGTAATTCACAAATCAGCGGAAACTTCACCGTAGAACAGGGCCAGGATTTGGCCAATATACTGGAAGCAGGTAAGCTGGAAGCACCTGCCAGGATTGTGCAGGAGCAGGTTGTAGGCCCCACCCTGGGTGCTGAGGCTGTAAATGGTGGTATGATGGCTTTTGCTATCTCCTTTGTAGTAATATTTTCTTTAATGCTGGTGTACTATAATACTGCCGGCTGGGTTGCCAATATCGCTTTAATATTGAACCTGCTGTTCACCATTGGTGTATTGAGTGCACTGAATGCCACGCTTACCGCACCGGGTATTGCGGGTCTTGTACTTACCATTGGTATGGCCGTAGATACCAACGTAATTATATTTGAGCGTATCAAAGAAGAACTTACAAAAGGTAAAAACTACCAGCAGGCAGTAAAAGATGGTTACAGGCGTTCATTACCCCCGGTATTGGATGCACACGTTACAACGTTGTTAACTGCACTCATATTATTGTATTTCGGATTGGGGCCGGTAAAAGGATTTGCGGTAACGCAGATACTGGGTATCCTGCTATCGCTGTTCTGCGGTATCCTGGTTAGCCGCCTGGTAACTGATTTCTGGACCAACAAAAACCGTCACTTCAACTATTTTACTTCTATAAGCAAACGCGTATTTAAACATGCTGCTTACAAGTTTATTGAATACAGAAAAGTAGCCTATGCTATATCTGTAGTAGTACTGATACTGGGTGTTGCTTCTTTCTTCAATGGTTTCCGCGAAGGTGTGGAATTCCGTGGTGGTCGCAGCTACGTGGTAAACTTCTACAAACCCGTAAATGAAGAAGCAGTTAGAAATACGCTGGGCAAAGTGTTCGACGGTGAAGAACCGATCACAAAAACCTATGGCAGCAACAGCAAGCTGGATATCATTACTGACTATAAAATTGCGCAGCAGGGATTGGCCGTAGACAGCATGGTAAAGAACAAGCTGTTTGAAGGACTGAAAAGCTACCTGCCTCCCACTGCTACACTGGAAGAATTTACCGGTACCAATAAATATGTGGAAGGTTCTAAGAAAGTAGATGCTACTATATCAGACGATTTAAAGAAAGGTGCGTTAAAAGCCATGTTCTGGTCACTGCTGATTATTACCGTGTACATCTTCATCCGCTTCCGCGACTGGCGTTTTTCGCTGGGCACCATTATTGCATTGCTGCACGACGTATTGGTAACGCTGGCAGTGTTCTCTTTCCTGAAAAACATAGTGCCATTTCCGTTGGAAATTGACCAGCATTTTATTGCGGCCATATTAACGGTGATTGGTTTCTCTATGAACGATACGGTAATTGTATTTGACAGGGTGCGTGAAAACAGCCGCCTGATGAAAGGCGCCAGCACCGGTGAAATCATCAATAAATCTATCAATGATACGCTGAGCCGTACCATCATGACATCGTTAACCGTTTTCTTAACCATCCTGATCCTGTTCCTGGTAGGTGGTGAAGTAACCAAGGGCTTTGCTTTTGCAATGCTGGTGGGTGTTATTACCGGTACTTACTCTTCTATCTTTGTTGCCGCCCCCATACTGGTAGACTTTGCAAAAGGCAAACCTCTGGGTGAAGCTGATTTACTGCATCATAATACCAAAAAAACAACGGCAACACCGGTAGTTACCCCGAAAGTGAAAGCGTAAGGAATTAATAATTAATAAAGAAGCCCGCTGATAAAATTCAGTGGGCTTTTTCTTTGCCCATAGGTTTTCGGCATGTAGCGTTGCCGCTCATGGTGTACTGTCGGCCGCAGCTTGAATAACGGCTGATAAAATGCCGGGGTGGAAACTGCTTTAAGTAAGCTAAGTGGGTTTAAATGGTATTGCAGATGACAGTATTTTCACCCCTGCCTACCGGGCAACCGCAGCATTTGCTGCAGGAAGAAACACAAAGAGCATACATGCAAAATGGCTGAACTGTCCGTGTAGATACGGGACAATTCAGCCATTACACGCTGCTGCACATTTCTGAATAATAGCTATACCTGGAATATCACCGCTGAACAACCAACCGGGTTACCAGTTTTTGCTGTGTTTTTGTATTTATCACTTCTGCTGTATATACGCCATTACTTAAAGTAGCGGGCAATACCAGCTGTGTACTGTATAAATTAGCCGGCAGCTGCTGGGTTGTTTTACGGCCATCCGCTGCATAAAAACTTATCTGCCAATCGGCTTTAAAAGGAAAGCTCACCTGCAGGTTACCCCCGGTATACACAGTTGGGTAGATACGCAAATTTGCTGGATTGCTCTGCTGTTCCGGTTCAATCACTCTTGTGTTGGAATACCTAAAATCGCCGGAAACGTTTACTTCCTGTATACGGAAATAAAGTTTCCTGGAGGCGTTGTTGAGATAAACATAATTGTAATTGCCGCCGTTGTCTTCATTAATGCTGGCCAGGGTACTGTACCGCTGTCCGTCTGTACTTATCTGTACATTGTACAAACGATTGGCTTCAACAGCAGACTGCCGCCAGCTTAATGCTACCTTCCCCTTAAGCGCAGTGGCAGAAAAATATAGAAGTCCGGCACTGAGCAGGCTGGTAGTACAATAGTTATAGGTTATGCTGAAATGGGTGGTATCGGATACTGCAGTAAAATTCAATTGCCACGGAAGCGGCCCCTGTACCGATGCGGAGGTACCTGTCTCATAATCAAAGTCCACGCTGCCAGCACCCATAAAATTTACCATCCTGCCGTCATTGACCAGATTATTGATGGTATAATTCATTTTTGTGGGACCAAAGCTTACCTGCTGGTGTGCGCCAATCATAGTGCTGACAAACGGGGTTTGATTCACTTCATTGATAGAAGAAGGATCAATAGCAGTGCTGTAAATATCGTCTGTACGAACGATTTTTGTCTTGAACAGTCTTGTTGAAGAAGTCTGATTTTCAAGATCATAACTGTATTGCAACCCCACCATTGATTTGATATCTATTGAAATCAGGGTGCCCAGGGCCGGATTAAATTTGGGCAATGAGAAGCTTCTGCTTGAATTTCCATTACCAGTGGCAATGGTATCATAAGTAAGTGAGAAAGCAGTTGCTCCGCCAGAGCATTGTGCCATCACACTTCCTTGCAGAAGGGCGATGGCCAGCAGGCAGGCAAACAAGGGTAAAAAGATTTTCATGGTATAGGGTTTGGGTTTTTCACAGGTCCGGATGAGCAGACAAAATAAAAATTAACCAGGATCATAACGAATTTCCATCCACCATTTTATACTTATAAGGGTAAAAACGTATGCGTATAGTAGTTACTACTAGGTGATAGCTGAAATTGTGACGGGAGGCATTTCCGGAAGGAGTTTATCCATTACCGGACCCCTCTGCCAAATACTACCTGGTATAGCAAATGTTTGCAGGCGCACGGGGCCGTTCTGGCAACTACGATACAATAAAAAAAGTCCTGCTTTTCAGCAGGACTCTCAAATATTCATTCAAACTATTTTTATGCTCTTTGTTTAGCGGGCTTCTTTTTCTTGGCCTGTTTCAGCGCTTCGTCAATGGCTTTGCTCAGTTCGGCCAGTGTTGGCTTGCCGGTAAACAATACTTCGTTGATAAAGAACGTAGGCACATCTTTTACGCCACGGTCAAGGCCGTTCCTCAGATCACCCTGTACCTGCCAGCCATACATAGCATTTACCAGGTCGTCAAGGAAATGCTTGTTATTAACGCCTGCTTCCTTGGAATGCAGTTTCAGGCTGGTAGTACCCAGGTTGCGGCGGTTGGCAAACAGGATATTGTGCATCTCCCAAAACTTACCATCCTGGGCGGTTGCCACGGCTGCTTCCGCAGCTTTCAGCGCACGCTGGTGAATGCGGGTTAGGGGGAAATGGCGGAAATTAAAACGTATCCTGCCTTCGTAGGTTTCCAGTAATTGCTTAACTACCTCGTTTGCCTTTGCACAGGCTTCACTTTCATATTCTCCAAACTCCATCAGGGTTACCGGCGCCTCCGGGTTTCCTACAAACACATCCTTGGGTTCTATTATTTCAACCACTTCTTTTTTGAATGCCATAATTTATTCCTTTTTGTTTAATCCCAGCTCCCATTCATTTACTGGTTCCTTTCTATTAACCATTTTCTAAGACAATGGTTCTAAGTACATTAAAATGCACAGGCCTTATTAAATGCCACTGGTAGGCGGATGAAGGTAGTATTTTTTTCTTTTTTCTACTACTTAAAAAATGAACGAACGCTAGTTTAAGTGAATCCCCTTAGTCCAGCCAGCCTTCATACGACTTCAGACGGCTTTCGGTTGGGCTGTTTCGTTCCTGAAAACCACCGTGTTATCAAATACGTCTATCAAAACAGGCTTGTTCTTGTCGATGTCGGCCGCCAGTATTTTTTTACTCAACTTGTTCACAATTTCTTTCTGAATGAGGCGCTTCAATGGTCTTGCGCCATACTGAGGGTCGTAGCCGTTCTCTGCCAGGTAATCAATGGCATAATCGCTGAATTGAAGCTGAATACCGTTTTCTGCCACCAATTTTACCAGGTTCCTGAGCTGGATACTGATAATACCTCTTACTTCCTTCTTCATCAGCGGGTGGAACATAATGATCTCGTCTACCCTGTTCAAAAATTCAGGGCGTACTGTTTCGCGCAGCAGGTTCATCACATCCAGTTTAGCCTTGTCAGTCACCTCATCTACATTCTTTTCTGTTACCTTTTCAAAAGCCTCCTGTATAAGATGGCTGCCTATGTTACTGGTCATGATGATGATGGTATTCTTGAAATTAACCACCCGGCCCTTATTATCCGTCAGCCTGCCATCGTCCAGCACCTGCAGCAGCACATTCCATACATCCGGGTGTGCTTTTTCAATTTCATCCAGCAGCACCACACTGTAAGGCTTACGGCGTACGGCCTCTGTCAGCTGACCGCCTTCATCGTAACCGACATAACCGGGAGGTGCACCTACCAACCTGGAAACTGTGTGTTTCTCCTGGTATTCACTCATATCTATCCTTGTCATCATTCCCTCGTCGTCGAACAGGTATTCTGCCAGCGCTTTGGCCAGCTCTGTTTTACCCACACCGGTAGTGCCCAGGAAAATAAAGGAGCCAATAGGCTTTTTAGGGTCCTGCAGCCCGGCACGGCTGCGCCGGATAGCATCTGCTACTGCTGTAATGGCCTCTTCCTGCCCTACTATCCTTTCATGCAGGTGTTCTTCCAGATGCAGTAATTTGTCCCGCTCGCCCTGCATCATCCTGCTTACGGGTATACCGGTAGATTTGGCAACATTCTCTGCTATGTCTTCTGCATCCACTTCTTCTTTCAGCAAACGCTTTTCGCTGAGGTCAGATAACTGCTTGCTGGTTGTGGCGATAATTTCTTCCTGCTCTTTAATTTTACCGTAACGAATTTCAGCTACCCTGCCGTAATCTCCTTCGCGTTCTGCTTTTTCGGCTTCTCCTTTATACTGCTCTATCGCTGCTTTGGCACTCTGCACTTTCTCTACAATTTCCTTTTCTTCTTTCCATTTGGCTTTAAATGTGTCGCGCGATACGGAGAGATTGGCTATTTCTGTATTCAGGTCGTGCAGCTGGTCGGGATCATTTTCTCTTTTAATGGCTTCCCTTTCAATTTCCAGTTGCCTTATCTGTCTTTCCAGTTTATCCAGTTCCTCCGGCATGGAATTCATTTCCATGCGCAGTTTGGCAGCGCTTTCATCTATAAGATCGATGGCCTTATCAGGCAGAAA
>JANPGT010000793.1:0-14747 GCA_031424135.1 Chitinophagaceae bacterium | reverse complement strand
GTGTAATTTCCGGGTAGCGGGTACCGGGCAGCATAAAGCTGGCTTTTAACCGCTGATCAAGTGTTCTGCCTTTTAAAGTATCTCCATTGGCAGATGCTGTAAATCCTTCGTAATTGGTCATCATCCACCAGGTAGCACCTTTGTCGCCGCCCCAGCCATCGCCATTGGCAATATCCGGACTGTAGGCCAGGTAGGCAGGTGCACTGTTTTGGGTACCCCATGCGCCGGGCGAATACACCCACTGCAGCGAAAACAGTGATTCAGCATTGTTGTCGTAAGGAAACAAAAACAAATCAGCATAATTTTTCAGCAAAGAAGCGCCGCTGTTAGTGATGACATCATTTGCAAAAAATTTGGCACTGTCCAGCAAAGCCTGGTTGCGCGCACCGGCGCCGTTTGCCTCCACACCGGAACGCTCCAGGTAGAAACGCGCCAGCATACCTTCTGCAGACCATTTGGTTAACCTGCCTGCGCGTACAGGCTTCTCCGGCAAATCCGCCGCTGCTGCACGCATTTCCCTGGTAATAAATTTCCATACACTTTTTTCTGTATTTCTTGCCTTGGTGGTATCAGACAGCAGGGCCAGGTTATCTTCAATAATGGGCACCGGTCCCCAGTTCATTACCAGGAAACGATAGGCCAGTGCACGCATGAACCTTGCTTCTGCAATGGCCATCTTTTTAACGGCCGGTGTAACGCCGCTACCTGCATACTTGTTGATATTGGTGATGGCCAGGTTTGACTGACCTACTACAATAAAGAAAGAGCGCCAGGACGAACCATTCTCCGGCGTATTGCCGGTAGTATTGAAAAGCACATTGCCCCTGTCGTTATACGCTGAATAGGCAGTGCCCGCGCGAAAATCGCCCAGGTTATAAGAAGCTTTGTCATTGTAATCGAACCAAACCTTGCTGTACAGTAAGCCGGTGCTTGCCAGCACCTGCTCATCAGTCTTATAAAAACTGGCGTCTACAATAGAATCTGCCGGCGGCTTTTCCAGGAATTTTTTGGAACAACCCAACAGAACAAATGTCAGCAGCACAGCGACCAGGATGTTTTTTTGATGTATATTTTTCATGCTCAGTCTTATTAAAAGTTTACGCTAAGGTTAAATGTATAGACAGGCGTCAGCGGATAGCGGCCAAAATCAAGGCCAATGGCCTGGTTACCGGCGCTGGCATCCCTGCCTACATAAGAGCCCACTTCAGGATCGAAACCTGTGTATTTGGTAAACGTGAGTACATTCTGTGCACCAATAGTGGTTCTGATACCCTTAATCAGTTTCTGCCTGTTCAGCAGGCTGGCCGGTATATTATAAGAGAGCGAAATATTCTTCACACGTACAAAGGATCCATTCTCTACCCATTTGCTGGTAGGTCTGGTGTAGTTACCATTGGGGCCGTAAGAAATCCTTGCCACATCGGTACCGGGGTTGGCCAGCACAATTTTTCCCTGCGCATCAATCACCGGTTTTGCATAGTCCATCGCGTTAATCAGCAGGTTGCGGCTGAGGTTGATATTGTTTGGATTGGTATTGCGTTTGGCCAGGTAATTATAAATATCGTTGCCAAAAGTGGCGGTGAGGAGGATGCTGAGATCGAAATTTTTATAGGAAAATGTGTTGGAAAATCCAGCAAACATTTTCGGCCATGGGTTACCGATATTGGTTTCATCGTAGGTATCAATTATACCATCCGGTATACCCTTGGGACCGCTGATGTCTTTGTACTTGACATCACCTACCCAAACACCATTCCCCTGCTCGGTAGGCAGCCTTTTGCCGTTGTTGTCAACCGGCACAGCGCTCCTGTTAATCTCATCAATCGATTGAAACAAACCTTCTTCCATGTAACCGCGGAACAACCAGGGCGCCTGGCCAACTGCTGAACGTTGTGTCCAGTCATCCAGCCACCAGGAAGTGCGGCTTACAAAAGCAGCATCTGAATAGAATTTCTTGATAGTGGTTTTAAAAACAGAGATGTTCAGGTTGCTTTCCCACTTAAAATCCTTGTTGGCAACATTGGTGGTGTTTAACGTAAAACCCCATCCTTTGTTTTGCAAAGAACCCAGGTTTACTGTTGGAGAACCTACCGCACCTGTACCGTTGGTGCCCATATACCATGGCAATGGATTGTCCATTAAAAGGTTGTTGGTATTCTTTATATAATAATCAAATTCCAGGCGGATGCGGTTTTTAAACAGGCCCAGGTTGATACCAATATTGTCTGTCTTGGTTTCTTCCCATTTTAAACCGGGGTTGCTGTAGCGCGAGGGTAAAAAGCCAGTACCGGTGGGGGTTGCACCTGTTCCCAAAGGAGAATAGATACCACCTCCACCCTGGCTGCCGGTGGTACCTGTTTCAAGCCTTAATTTCAAATCACTTATAAAGGAGACATCGAAGAATTTCTCCTGCGAAATACGCCATGCGGCAGATACAGAAGGAAACACGCCCCATTTGTTTTCGGGTCCAAAATTGGCAGAACCATCTCTCCTGATGGTTCCCACCAAAAGATACCTGTTGTCATAATTATAGCTCAATCTTCCGAGATAAGACTCCATACCCCAGTTGCCCGAACCGCCGCCATTGCTGGCCGTGTTGGGATCACCTGCGTTCAGATCAAAAATATCGTTGGTTAAAAATCCAGTTCTGCGGGCACTTACGTTTTTCCAGCTGGAAGCCTGTGCTTCATGCGTAGCCATTACGTTGATACCATGCTTGTTTAATTGCTTGTTGTATTCCAGCGACTGGCTCCAGTTCCAGTAAGTATTGCTGCTGGTACCGTTGTCTAATGAAGCAGTGGCGTTGATGGCCCAGCCAATGGCATAGGTAGGCTGGTAATAAGTAGAATTTGAATACCCGATATTGGTATTGAACGAGCTCCTGAAAGAAAGATCTTTTGTAATTTTTATACCCAGGTTCAACCCGCCTAAAAATTCTCTTCTTACCAGGTTATTGGTTTTCAGATTGGCAATGGCAATTGGGTTTACAGGAGCAAACTGGTTGGCGCCATTGGTTACATCGCCCCCACCCCATGAACCGTCAAGGTTTTTTACCGGTACCTGCGGCGTCAGCTGCAATGCATCTGAGATAACATTTTCCTGGCTGGTAGTAAGATTTTCATTGGTCTGATTAAAGGCAATATTAGCCCCCAGTGTGGCCCATTCCCTTGGTTTATTATCAAGATTTAAACGGAAGCCATACCTTTTAAATCCAGAACCCAGTGCTACCCCTTTCTGGTCAAGGTATTCGCCCGAAAAATAATAGGTGGTTTTATCATTGCCACCGCTCATGCTCAGCTGGTGCTTTGCCATGGGCGTTGTTTTAAACAATTCCTTCTGCCAGTTGGTACCCTTACCCAATAAAGAAGAATCTAAGAATTCGTTGGGGGTTTGTCCGCCAGCCACCACATGAAACTGTTTTACCATGGTAGCATATTGCTGCAGGTTCATTACCTCCAGGTGTTTGGGCGGTGTCTGCAAACTGTACTGCAATCCGTATACTATTTTGGCATCGCCGTTTTTACCGCGTTTGGTAGTTATTAATACAACTCCATTTGTAGCCCTGGAGCCATAAATAGCGGTGGCAGACGGCCCCTGCAATATTTGTATATCGTCAATATCTGCAGGGTTTAGTCCAGACAGGGGGTTGGCAGAACTGTTAGACCCATAAGAAACAGACTGGCCGGGTATCTGTACCCCATCAATAACATACAAAGGCTCTGTACTGCCATTGATGGAACTTACACCCCTGATATTTACAGAAATACCTCCACCGGGCTGACCCGAATTCTGGGTAATATAAACCCCGGCGGCCCTGCCCTGTATGGCTTGCTCTACCGTAGTATTCAGCGTTTTTTCAATGTCTTTTGAAGACACAGTAGTTTGCGCACTGGTAAGGTTTACCCTTTTTGATTTACCATATCCTATCACCACTACATCTTCCAGTTTCGACTGGTCGGGGGATACAGATACATTCATCACAGCGGCGGTGCCTACCCTTACTTCTCTTCTTTCGTAACCCACATACGTAATTACCAGCACGTCGCCAGTTTGCGCAGATATGGTAAAGGCCCCCAGGTTATCGGTAGAAGTACCGGTATTGGTTCTTTTGTTCAGTACAGAGGCGCCTTCCAAAGGCTTTCCACCTGCGATAGAGATTTTTCCGCTTATTTTACGCAACTCCTTTTGTGCGTAAAGACCATTGCTCAGCAGCAGGCAGCAGGCGCTTACCCAAAGCGCCAGGACGGCAATGGGAAGCTTTCTAGTAGATTTTAGCATACGCAATCAGCATTATTGGTTTAGAATTAAAATGAAAAACAGCAGCACACGGCATGCACTGCCTGTATTATTTTCAAGCGCTTACTATTTTATCTCCATCTGCATAGTTTTAAGAAGTTTTTAAAAAAGAATGACTGACAGATTTGCATGAAAACGTTCAGCGTAACGGTGGATAAAATCCGTTTTGACGCTGAAGGGTAATGAGTATTGCGATAAGATGAAGCAGGACCGGACAGAAAACATCCGGCAGAAAAAAGAGGTGACAGAAGAAAATACAATATCTCCATAAGCATAGCAATCGTTGTTGATACCCGGGAAACCCCGGCAATACAGTAAGTTTTATATGGCGGCCTTAACAGTATTAAAAGTAGGTCTTGCACACAAATCAGAGGGTATGCATATGTTTCTGATTAAGGGTATAATTGTTAAGCAGCCGGCAAAAAATACCTGAATAAGGATAAAAAAATACCAGTGCCTTAATTTTACTGAAACTAAGAGGCTGGAAATGTGTGGGAAATCATAATCGGCCAGGTACAGCCAGGATACTATTTTTTGCAACATAGACTCAGCAGTACAAAAATGAAGTTGCAACAATAATAGTACAGATTATTACTTATCAGTCATTAGTGGAGAATGGTTGAATGGATAGGGTAAACAACAGGAACTATGCATTGTCTTTCAGTTTACCTGCCAAATATGCAGACGGAGCAGAATTAAATTCGGCCTTAAAATATTTCGAAAATGATTTGGGATTATTAAAACCCACCTCGTAAGCCACTTCGGCAATGCTGAGCTGGCTTTTCTCCAGCAATTGTGCGGCTCTTTTGAGGCGGAATGAGCGAATGAATTCAACCGGCGTCTTACCGGTAATGGCCAATAATTTTTTGTACAGGGTTACACGGCTCATAAAAAGCGCCTTACTCATATCCTCTACAGAGAAATCTGCATTTGCTACATTTTTCTCCACTACTTCCATTACCTGGTACACAAACTGCTCATCAGCAGACACCATTTCGATGTTTGCGGGCTTTACGTCTACCTGTTTTTGAAAAGTTTTCCTCAGGCGCGCCTGTTCATCCAGAATGTTTTTTACCCTTGAGAGCAGTATTTCAAAATTAAAGGGCTTGGTCATATAATCGTTGGCGCCGGTTTCAAGTCCCTTTAGCTGTTGTTCTTCGCCCGCAAAAGCCGTTAACAATATCACCGGTATATGCGCGGTACGGGGATCCTGTTTAATTTTTTTACATAGATCGATGCCATTCATCTCAGGCATACTGATATCGGCTACCACCAGGTCCGGATGATCGCCGAGTGCTTTTTGCCAGCCCTGCTTACCATTTACGGCATCTATTACTGCAAAGTGCTCGCGCAGGTTGTCTTTCAGGTAAAAAAGAAAATCTTCATTGTCTTCTACCAGCAGTATCCTGGCTTTCTTACCATTGCTGGTCTTATCCGGCAACGACTGGGAAGGCGTTGCCTGTCCGGCAGCAGCCTCTTCCTCCATAGGCAGGGGCAGTTCTTTTATTACCGGCACCTCAATTACCGGCAGCATTACCGTAAAACAGCTACCCTTACCCGTTTCACTGTCTACTTCAATAGATCCATTGTGCAGTTTTACAAACTCTTTTGTAATAGACAAGCCTATACCGCTGCCCTGGTTCACCATACTTCCGGGAATATCATTCTGGAAAAACCGTTCAAAAATCCTTCCCTGCTTTTCGGCGGGTATCCCAATACCAGTGTCTATCACTTTTATCGCCAGCAGCTGCCGGTTGTCCTGCATCTGCAGCTGCAACTGTACTGCCACTTTACCGCTCTCGCTGGTAAATTTAAACGCGTTGGACAGCAGGTTAAAAAGAATACGCTCCAGCTTATCGTGATCGAAACTCATCTGCAGGGTTTCTACAGTGGCATAAAAGGAAAACCGGATATTCTTTTTTTCAGCAATATCTGTGAAGGAATAAGAAATTTCTCGGCAGAATTTAATGATATCGCCGGGTAGGGTATTCAGTTTTAGTTCCTGCACTTCCATTTTCCTGAAATCAAGCAGTTGATTTACCAGGTTCAGCAAACGCCTTGCATTGCGGTGAATCAGTTGAAACTGCTTCCGCTGCGCGGGATCTTCTGCCTGCCGTATTATTTTATCCAGCGGGGTCAGTATCAAAGAAAGCGGGGTCCTGAATTCGTGACTTACATTGGTGAAAAAGCGGATTTTCAGCATGTCCAGTTCATGCATACGCAGCGCCTCCTGCTTCTGGTGCTCAATTTCAAAACGCATCCTGGCGCGCTGCAAAGTAAGCCGGCGCGCAAACCAAAGAATGCCCGCCAGTAAAACAGCGTACAACAAATAAGCGGCAGGCGATTTCCAAAAAGGGGGCAATATTTTTACCTGCAGGGCCACGGCGTTTTCATTCCATACACCATCACTGTTGGCCGCCTTTACATAAAAGGTATAGGTACCCGGGTCAAGATTGGTATAAGTAGCTTTCCTTGTTTTACCATCGCTGTAAATCCAGTTCTTATTAAAACCTTCCAGCCGGTAGGCATATTTGTTTTTTTCGGGATTCAGGAAATTCAGTGCAGCAAACTCAATAGACAAAACATCTTCATTGTTTTTTAATGTGATAGCATTGGTTTGCGAAATAGCCTGTGGCAGTATCACCCTGCCGCCGTATTTTTCGCCTACGCCCACGCTCCTGTTGAACAGCTGCAGGTCTGTAAGCACAATAGAAGGTATCGTCCTGTCGGGCAAAATAGTAGCCGGGTTAAAAACGTTAAAACCGCTGGCTCCGCCAAAAACAATATCACCGCTGCGGGTTTTCAATGCGGCGTTTTCATTGAAAGCAATCCCCTGTAAACCGTCTTTCTCATCATAGTTTTTACAGCTGATGGTGACATCGTCAATACTTTCACTTTTCTGGTACACCTGTATACATGAAATACCATTGTAGGTACTCACCCATAGCCTTTGTTGCTGGTCTTCCACTATAGTTAATATGGTATTGCCGGGCAGGCCATTTTCTATCCTGAATGACTTGAACGTGTTGTTCTGCTTGTTAAACACATTCAGTCCGTCTGTAGTACCAACCCATACCCTGCCACGGCTGTCCTGCAGCATTGACAGCACACTGCTGTTGCTGAGTCCCCTGGGATCGTTGTTGAAAGTGGAATAATAGGTAAACATGCCGGTCTTTTTTTCCAGCAGGTCAATGCCGTTGGAAGAGCCCACCCAGATATTGCCCTCTTTATCCTCCATCAGCTCAGAAATATAAAAGGCATGCACAGAGTTCTGGTCGTATGGCTTATAATGGTAAAAGATATTCTTTTGCCTGTCCAGCCGGTTTAGCCCCCCGGACAATGTACCAATCCAGAGATTGTTTTGAGAGTCCTCAAGAATTTCGTAGATCCTGTCGTCTGGCAGACTGTTGCTGTCTGCAGGATTGTGCCGGTAATGTGTAAACTGTTTGCCGTCGTAACAATCAAGACCCCCGAAATAAGTGCCTATCCATAATTTCTGCTGTTTGTCTACATAGAGGGTCACTATAACGTCGTTGGACAGGCTATTTGCTTTGGCCGGGTTGTGCAGGTACTGCGTAAATGATCCCCTGGTTCTGTCGTAATAAATAAGCCCGCCACCGTTGGTACCTATCCATATGTTACCTTTTGCATCCTCTGCAAAATCATTGATGTCATCAAACTGCAGACTTGCTTTATTGGTGGGCGTATTCCTGAACAGGGGAAACTTGATAATATTACTATGGTGATAATTAACTCCATGCTTGTAGGTTCCTATCCAGATAAAACCATCGGGGTCTTTATAACTGGTGCTTATACTGTTTTCGCTGAGGCTTTTGCTGTTATCTGCCTGGTTGGTAACATACTGTATAATACGGGTCGATTTATCGAGGATATTTACACCGCCATGGTCAGTGCTTATCCAAATCTTGCCGTCATTGTCCTGCAGAATGCCCACCACAATATTGTTATTGAGCCTGCAACCGTGACTGTCCTTATCAATTACTTCCAGCAAACCAGAAGCAGGTGCATAGTGAAATACGCCCCTGGCGCCAGCGCTTACAAAATACCATAGCTCTCCCTGGTTATCGGCAAAAATGGAATAATTCAGTGCTTCATTCTTCATCAATACCGCCAGCTCATCTGTGCGGAATACTATTTTACCTGTTTTATGACTTATTTTTTCCGTGCTGCCATTGGTATGTACCAGCCAAATATCGCCCAGGTTATCCCGCGCCATAGAAGCAAAAGATGAAACGCCTGCCGGTAATTCGTATACAGGGATAGTTTGACGGGTAGCCGCAATATATTTATACAAAGACTGTCCACCCATCAGGAACCAGCAATTGTCTTCCCCATCTTTTATCATACTGGTAACAATAAGCGCCGGGAGTGATAATTTTTTCAGGTAAGCGGCAATATTCCGGTTCACCGTCTCTGTTACCGGGTCAAAAATATTAATGCCGGTGTGGGTCTCCACCCATATCTTTTTTTCTGGCCCTTCAAAAACCCTCAGAACATAATTATCACTGAGCGACACAGAATCTCTGGGACTGTGCCTGAATATCCTGAACTGGTAACCATCATACCTGTTTAAACCAGACATAGTGGCAAACCATACAAATCCCCGGCTGTCTTTAAAAACGCCTTTTACCTGGTTATTGGAAAGCCCCTGGCTGATATCTATCCGGTTAAACTGAAACTGTGCCGGCTGCGCGTAGACGTCCTGGCCAATGCAGGCAAAATGCAATAGTAATAGAAGTATGGCAAATCTCATTTTTACAAATCTGGTACCGGGATGACAGGCGTTAATTGAACCTGAAAGTAATTATATATTTTTAACGGAGGAAGGCCGGTGCAGAAAAAAGCGGGTACTGCCCTTGAAATAAAGGGAGATGAGAATAATTTTTACCCCAACCGGTATTATTTTATCCCTACTGCGCGGGAAGCAATACCAAATGGCAGCATAAAAATGAAAAGGATTTATACTTTGAGTGGCTGCAGTAATTATTTCGTCAGCAGATTTTTATATACAATACCACCCTTCATTACAAACTGAATATTCTCCAGTACTGTAATATTCTGTAAAGGGTCACTGCTAACCGCTACAATATCGGCCAGTTTACCAGGGGCAATGGAGCCTACTTTTTCTTTCCAGCCCAACAGATCGGCGGCGCTGCTGGTAGCCGACTGTATGGCCTGCATGGGTGTAAGTCCAAATTTTACCATGTAAAAAAACTGTTTGCCATTCCAGCCATGCGGGTATACGCCCGCATCTGTGCCATACGCTATTTTTACACCAGCTTTCGCTGCCTTTGCAAAATTTTCTCTTTGCAGCCTGCCCACCAGTCTTTCCTTATTTAATATTTTCTCAGGATAACCCAGTTTGGCATATTCGCTCATAATATAATCATCGTTGTAAATATCGGCCACCAGGTAAGTACCGTGCTGCTTCATTAATTCGATGCCTTCTTCATCAATAAAACTGCCATGCTCTACGGAGGCAACACCCGCTTTAATGGCCATCTTGATGGCGATAGTTCCATGGGCATGGGCACAGGTTTTCCTGCCCCATAATTTCGCTTCGTCTACCAGTGCATTCATTTCTTCCTGTGTATACTGCGGGCCGCCCACACTTTCTTCTTCACTGAGTACGCCTGCACTGGCGCCAAACTTTATTACATCTGCACCGTATTTAATATTGTAGCGAACCTGTTTGCGTATTTCATCTACGCCGTTGGCAACACCACTCATGCCTTTGGGCATCTGCCATTCAAGAAAGGGTGAAAAGCCGTTCAGATCTCCGTGGCTGCCGGTAGACCCAATAAACAAAGTAGCACAAAGCATGCGGGGGCCGGGAATATCTCCGTTGTTGATAGCATTGCGGAGAGCCACGTCGAGGAAAGCCTGCGAACCAACATCACGGATGGTGGTAAAGCCCGCATCCAGTGTTTTTTTGGCGTAGATATGTGCAGTAACGGCCTGGTCAACTACTGTCTTCCTGAAAATATCCGCATAGTAATCGCCCCCCGGCTGACCGGTAACATGGGTATGGCAATCAATCAACCCGGGAAGCACGGTAGCTTTGGATAGATCTATGATAGTGGCGTTTTTAGGAATGGTGATATTGGGCCCCACTGCTTTAATAGTATCATTCTCTACCAGTATAATTTGATTATCCAGCACTTTTCCGTTCTCTGTATCGATCAATTTACCAGCTTTTATAATGGTAACCGTTTTTACCTGTGCCTGGATGCCGGCAACACAAAGCACCCATGAAAGTAACAGCAGTAGTTTTCGCATGCTTAGTAATTTTTTGGAAGATAAGAAAAGAGAATGTGGAAATGAAGAAAAATGTGAAAGTGTGGAAATGAATATTGAACGGGTGGGTCGCCCTTTTATAAATGCACCTTGCAATAAATGGTTAAGGGCGGCTCACCCTCCTGAGCATATAATATCACAAGCTGAGCCGCCCTTGCAGAATTCCTGATTACATGAAACCAAAAAACGGCGACCCTCCTTTGCAATGCGCATAAAAAAATCCCGCCGTTTGAGCAGGATTTATTATTTCGATTTTTTTATTTAGTACTTACTTATACATGTCTTCTTTCAGCTGCTTCACCCTGTCATCCACCAGGTATTCGTCAAAGGTAGTAAGCCTGTCAATGATTCCTCTGGGTGTAATTTCAATGATGCGGTTGGCTACGGTCTGCATAAAGGTATGGTCATGGCTGGTAAGCAGCACAATGCCTTTAAACTCGCTGATATTTTCGTTAAAGCTCTGGATGCTTTCCAGGTCAAGGTGATTGGTTGGTTGATCGAGCAATACTACATTTGGGTTCTGCAGCATCATACGGCTAAGCATGCAGCGTACTTTTTCGCCCCCGCTCAATACACCCGTTTTCTTCATTACATCATCCCCGCTGAACAACATTTTGCCCAAAAAGCCACGCAGGAAGGGTTCATCAGCATCGGTCACATGTGCCGGTACATACTGGCGCAACCAATCCATCAGGCTCATATTATTTTGAAAGTACTGGCTGTTTTCCTGTGGCAGGTAGGCCCTGGTAACCGTGGTGCCCCACTCATATTTACCCTTGTCTGCCTCCACTTCCCCGTTGATGATGTTAAAGAAGGCAGTTACTGCAAGCGCATCTTTGCTGAGGATAGCAATTTTATCGCCTTTGTTTACGGTAAAGCTAACGTCGTTAAACAATACACGTCCGTCTACCGATTTACCCAGTTTCTCTATGTTCAGGATCTGGTTGCCCACATCGCGCAATGGCTGAAAAATGATGCCTGGGTATTTACGGTTACTGGGTTCAATTTCGTCGATGGTTAATTTTTCCAGGGCTTTTTTACGTGAAGTAGCCTGCTTGCTTTTGGAAGCATTGGCACTGAAACGGGCAATAAAGTCCAGCAAGGCCTGACGCTTTTCCTCCGTCTTTTTATTCTTCTCTCCTATCTGGCGGGAAGCCAATTGTGAAGAGCCATACCAGAAACTATAGTTGCCGGTAAACACTTTAATTTTCGACCGGTCCACATCCGCCACATGCGTACACACGGAGTCAAGAAAGTGACGGTCGTGGCTAACCACCAACACAATATTTTCATAATCTGCCAGGAAGTTTTCCAGCCAGCCGATGGTTTCAATATCCAGGCCGTTGGTAGGCTCATCGAGTAATAAAATATCTGGATTGCCAAACAGTGATTGTGCCAGCAATACCCGCAATTTCAGGTTACCGGGAATATCTTTCATTAGGACCTGGTGATATTCTTCTCCTACGCCCAGTTCGCTCAGCAGTGTGGCCGCATCGCTGTCAGCTGTATAGCCGCCCATTTCGCCAAACTCTCCTTCCAGCTCTGCAGCACGCATACCGTCTTCTTCCGTAAAATCTGCCAGGGCGTATATTTTCTCCCGCTCGTGCATTATTTTCCATAGCTGGGAGTGCCCCATCATTACGGTATTCAGCACTGTTACTTCATCGAATTCAAACTGGTTCTGTTTCAGTACCGCCAGGCGTTCGCCGGGGGTAATGTCTACAGAACCCTTGTTGGGTTCTATTTCGCCGCTCAATATTTTTAGAAAAGTACTCTTGCCGGCCCCGTTGGCGCCAATTACCCCGTAGCAATTGCCTTTAATGAAATTGATATTTACTTCGTCAAACAATACCCTTTTGCCGTATGCCAGGGTGACATTTCTTGCGCTGATCATTGGTTATTTCCCTATTTTTTTGAAGTTGCAAAGGTACGAAGAAATCCCTCATCCCCAGCCCTCCTCCAACAAGTTGTATAAGGGTGCCTCTCCGTAAGATTCATTATTGATTTCAGCCAGGGGATTCCTGCATTTCAAGCTTGATTTCTTTCTTAAATAGTTCTTAACAGACAACCTATATTTTCAGGGTGATGCTTTTTTCCGCACCCCCAGCTACATTTTGTGAAGTTTCTTACAATGGGGCACCCGTCGCTCCCGCATTGGCGGGATGGAGAGGGGCCGGGGGTGAGGTCCACAAAAAAGCTCCCGCCGGCAAATGCCAACAGGAGCTTTTTTTATCTGAATACTAAATACTATATACTTGGTACTTTCCTTCTTAGTATCCCATGCCACCCATATCAGGTGCGCCATGGCTGTGGCCTGCTTCTTCTTTCTTAGGCCTGTCAGCAACTACACATTCTGTAGTCAACAGCATACCTGCAATAGAAGCTGCATTTTCCAAAGCAATACGGGTTACTTTAGTAGGATCAATTACACCCGCTTTCAGTAAATTCTCATATACTTCAGTGCGTGCATTGAAACCAAAATCTCCCTTGCCTTCTTTAATCTTCTGTACCACGATAGAACCTTCGATACCACTGTTGATAACAATCTGGCGAAGGGGTTCTTCAATTGCTCTCTTAACAATGGCAATACCAGTTGTTTCATCTTCGTTGGCACCTTTGAATTTCTCCAGCGCTTCTGTAGCACGGATGAAAGAAACACCACCACCGGGAACAATACCTTCTTCTACCGCTGCGCGTGTAGCATGTAAAGCATCGTCAACACGGTCTTTCTTTTCTTTCATTTCCACTTCAGTGGCAGCACCGATATACAAAACAGCCACACCACCGCTTAATTTAGCCAGGCGTTCCTGTAATTTTTCTTTATCGTAATCAGAAGTTGTGTTCTCTACCTGGGCTTTGATTTGATTTACACGGGCAGTGATATCTGCTTTTTTACCCTTACCTCCAACAACAATGGTATTGTCTTTGTCGATAGTGATAGATGCAGCCTGTCCCAGAGAATTCAGGTCAGCAGCCTCCAGTTTATAACCCAGCTCTTCGCTGATAACAGTACCAGCAGTTAAGATGGCAATATCAGTCAGCATTTCTTTTCTCCTGTCGCCAAAGCCTGGTGCTTTTACTGCAGCCACTTTAATAGTACCACGTAATTTATTTACTACCAGTGTAGCCAGTGCTTCACCTTCCAGATCTTCTGCAATAATTACCAGGGGACGGCCGCTTTGAGCAACTTTCTCCAGAATATGAAGGATGTCTTTCATAGCAGAGATCTTCTTATCATAAATAAGAATGTAAGGGTTCTGCAATTCCACTTCCATTTTCTCACTGTTGGTAACAAAGTAAGGAGAGATATAACCACGGTCGAACTGCATACCTTCTACTACATCAACAGTAGTATCGGTACCTTTTGCTTCTTCTACAGTGATAACGCCTTCTTTACCAACTTTGGCAAATGCTTCAGCAATCAGTTTACCGATTGTATCGTCATTGTTGGCAGAGATAGAAGCTACCTGCTGAATTTTTTTGCTGTCGTTGCCGATAGTCTGCGACTGTGCTTTCAGGTTTTCAACCACTTTAGCAACTGCTTTGTCAATACCGCGTTTCAAATCCATTGGATTTGCACCGGCAGCCACGTTCTTTAAACCTTCGCTGATAATGGCCTGCGCAAGAACGGTAGCAGTAGTAGTACCATCACCTGCAATGTCTGCAGTTTTAGAGGCTACTTCTTTTACCATCTGTGCACCCATGTTTTCAATAGGGTCTTCCAGTTCAATTTCTTTGGCAACGGTAACACCATCTTTGGTAACAGCCGGTGCGCCAAATTTTTTCTCAATTACCACGTTGCGGCCTTTTGGTCCGAGGGTTACTTTAACTGCGTTGGCTAATATGTCAACGCCCTTTTTCATCTTGTTTCTAGCTTCGATATCGAAGAATATTTGTTTTGCCATTGTATTTTTAATTTGAAAATTTGAGAATTTGAAAATTTGAAAATTGAAGAAAATAAATGCCGATCATTTTCAAATCAGCACATTTTCTCCCGCAGGCGCGGGAGAAAATGTGTTGATTTGAAAATGATCGGCATGTATTTTCTTGAATTATCAAATTATCAAATTATCAAATTATCAAATTAAAAAAAATGGCAAAACAAATATTCTTCGATATCGAAGCTAGAAACA
>JANPGT010000792.1:0-2111 GCA_031424135.1 Chitinophagaceae bacterium | reverse complement strand
CTTTTGGACTGGTGCATTCACGCTTTGCTACCAATACCTTCCCTTCCTGGAAACTGGCACAGCCCTTCCGCTATATTGCACACAACGGGGAAATTAACACCCTTCAAGGAAATCTCAATTGGCTGAAATCGAGCGAACACGCGTTTTCATCTCCTTTTTTTACAAAGGAAGAGATGGAAATATTGCTGCCCATTATTACCACCGGCCAGTCGGATTCTGCCTGCCTGGACAATATGATTGAACTGCTCACTTTTACCGGCCGTTCATTGCCCCATGTAATGATGATGCTGATACCGGAAGCCTGGGATGCCAACGACCAGATGGACCCGGTGAAAAAAGCATTCTACGAATACCACGCGTCTATTATGGAACCCTGGGATGGACCAGCCTCAATCTCATTTACCGATGGAAAAATGATTGGCGCCACGCTTGACAGGAACGGTCTTCGTCCCTCCAGGTATTGCGTAACCAATGATGACCGCGTAATTATGGCTTCTGAAGCAGGCGTGCTGCCGGTTGACCAGAAAACTGTCATCGAAAAAGGCCGCCTGCAACCCGGTAAAATGTTTGTGGTAGATATGGAGCAGGGCCGCATCATCAGCGACGATGAACTGAAAGCTAAAATCTGTTCGCAGAAGCCTTACGGCGATTGGCTGAACCAGTATAAAATCCGCCTGGAAGAACTGGATGAACCGAGGGTAGCATTCACCCACCTTTCAGATACTTCGGTAGCACGTTACCAGAAAGCATTTGGGTACAGCTCCGAAGATATTGACACCATTATTAAGCCAATGGCGCTGGAGGGCAAAGAGCCCATCGGCTCCATGGGTACCGATATTCCGCTGGCGGTATTGAGCGATCAGCCACAGCACCTGAGCAGCTATTTTAAACAGCTGTTTGCGCAGGTAACCAATCCGCCTATCGATCCCATCCGCGAAAGAATGGTGATGAGCCTGGCGGCATTTGTGGGCAATAATGGCAACCTGCTGGATGAAGATCCCAAGCATTGCCACACCGTTGCCTTAAAACACCCTATACTTACCAGTACCGAACTGGAGAAACTGCGTAGTATCGACACCGGTATATTCCAGGCAAAAACACTGCAGACCTATTTCAGGGCCGATGGCAAACCCGGCTCGCTGAAAGCCGGTCTGGACAGGCTCTGCCGGTATGCGGAAGATGCAGTACACGATGGTTTTGAAGTATTGATTTTGTGCGACCGGGCCGTGGATTCTGATCACGTAGCCATCCCCAGTTTACTGGCCACTGCAGCCGTACATCATTATCTTATACGCAAAGGCCTGCGTGGCCAGGTGGGCATTGTGGTAGAAGCAGGTGATGTTTGGGAAGTACACCATTTTGCCTGTCTGCTGGCATTTGGCGTAACGGCCATCAACCCTTACCTGGCGCTGGCCACCATCCGCAATATGAAAGTGAATAACGAGATTGAGACTTCATTGTCGTGGGAGGATCTGCGTAAAAACTATATTAAGGCCGTAAACGATGGCCTGTTGAAAGTATTCTCTAAAATGGGCATCTCTACCCTGCAGTCTTACCAGGGGGCGCAGATTTTTGAAATACTTGGATTGAACAAAGAGGTAGTAGCTACTTATTTCACCGGTGCCACATCGCGCATAGAAGGCGTTGGCCTGGATGAACTGGCCAAAGAAGCATTGGCCAAGCATTATTTCGCTTTCAGCAAGAAAAATGTGCCGGTAGACAGGCTGCCAGCAGGCGGTGTGTACCAGTGGAAACGCAAGGGCGAGTTTCACCTGTTTAACCCACAAACCATTCACCTGCTGCAGTATGCTACGCGGATGAACGATTACAATACGTTTAAAAAATATTCAAAGGCAGTAAATGAGCAGGGAGAGAAAGCAGTTACCCTGCGCAGCCTCTTCCAGTTTAAACGCAACCGGCCTTCTATTCCGCTGTCGGAAGTAGAACCGGCAGAAAACATCTTCAAACGCTTCGCCACCGGTGCCATGAGCTTTGGTTCCATTTCATGGGAGGCGCATACTACGCTGGCCATTGCCATGAACAGGCTGGGCGGCAAAAGCAATACCGGCGAAGGGGGAGAAGATGAAAGACGCTACGACAGGTTGCCCAAC
>JANPGT010000791.1:0-5280 GCA_031424135.1 Chitinophagaceae bacterium | reverse complement strand
AACCTGCGTGCTGTAACTCACCAACGGATTGATTTGTAATTTATTAAACAAATTATCATTAAGCTTAACGGCCATCCGTCAAGCGGTACCGTAGAATATTTACTTTTGCCAGTCAGCTATTGCCGGCCAGCATTCATTCATACTATAAAAATACTTTTATGCCCCCAGTGTCTTTATGTAAAAGCTTACTGCTGTTGTTATTGATTGCTTGTACCGGGCAGTCACTGAAAGCCGATACCACCTGTATGAAATTTGGAACAACATGGAAATTCCTTGATAAGGGTGTAGAAGCCCCTGCAGGCTGGCGCAATATTGCCTTTAATGATGCAGGCTGGAAAACGGGCGCTGCTTCATTTGGGTATGGCGCAGGCACGCAGCGAACCCAGGTAAGCTATGGTCCAAATGCTGCTGCAAAATATATTACCACCTATTTCAGAAAAACGGTGAATATATCCGGCCTGGCGGCTTATGCCGCTTTCCGGCTGAACAGCTATATAGACGATGGTGCAGTGATCTACGTAAACGGTAAAGAAGTGGCCCGCATCAATATTAAAGGAAAACCTTCTTATGCTACACTAGCCGCCAGCGCGGATGAAAACGGCAATGCCATTACTTCTTTCGATATTGCCACCAGCAGCTTTGTGAATGGGAAAAATTTGATTGCCGTAGAACTGCACCAGAACGATGCAGCCAGTACAGATCTAAGCTTTGATATGGAACTGGTGGCAATACCCACGGCAGGCGCGGCAGAACCTGCTGTTACAAGAGGACCTTTTCTGCAAATGGGCAGTCCCGATGCCATGACCATCCGATGGACAACCGCTTCACCCGCCAGTTCCCGCGTTAAATACGGCGCCGATGAAAATGCACTGACGGCCGCTATCACTGATAAAAAAAATACAACCGAACACGAAATACGCGTTACCGGTTTAACAGCAGATACCAAATACTATTACGCCATCGGATCCGCCTCCTCCATAGTAAAAGGCAGTTACCGGAATTACTTTATTACTTCGCCACCTGCCACTACCAAACGCAAAATACGCATCGGCGTATTTGGAGACCCGGGCACAGGCACGCATGTTCAAAAAAAATCAAGGGACAATTACCTGCTTTTAAACGGTGCGTACAACAATGGTGAGATGGTGATTATGCTGGGCGACAATGCGTATAATGCAGGCACAGAAGCCGAACATACCAGCCGTTTCTTTAATATATATGACAATAATATTTTCGACAACCATGTTATCTTCCCCGTTCCCGGCAATCATGATTATGCCAACGACCGCAACAGGGCCATTGACCACAACGTTCCCTATTATAACATTGTAACGGTGCCTACGCAGGCGGAATCAGGCGGACTGGCATCCGGCACAGAGCATTATTATTCTTACAACTACGGCAATATCCATTTTATTATGCTGGACTCTTATGGTATTGATGGAGGGAATCACCTTTATGATGATACCACCAACGGACAGCAGGCCTTATGGCTGAAGGCCGACTTGGCAGCCAACGCCGGTAAACACAAATGGACCATTGCATGCATGCATCATCCGCCTTATACCCATGGATCTCATAATTCTGATGCTGAACAGGACCTTGCAGCCATCAGGAAAAAAATAACACCCATCCTGGAGCGGTATGGTGTAGACGTAGTGCTTGCCGGCCATAGCCATGTGTATGAAAGAAGTTTCCTGGTAAAAGATCATACCGGATTATCCGGTTCTTTTAATAACGGTACCGATACAGGAGGCACATCGCTCAGTCAGTCCAGCGCCCGGTACGACGGATCAAAAGGCAATAAAGCAGCTGCAGACAGCAGCGTCGCCAACGGATCCTGCCCCTACTTTATTATTGACAGCGTTTACAAGCATGGTACCGTATACGTTGTAGCCGGGTCTGCAGGGCAGGTAACCGGTAATACCGCCAATACCTACCCGGTGTTTTATACCCGTAACCAGAGCACCAGCCTTGGAGGTGAATCAGGAGCCTTGTACCTGGAAATACAGGACAACCGCCTGGATGCAAAATTTGTTGGTTACAGCGGTACCATCCGCGACCAGTTCACCATTATGAAAGGCGTTAATAAAAACGCGCAGCTGAATGCCGTTGTAAATAAACCGGTTCTATTAAACGCTTCCTGGATAGGTGGGTACAACTGGCAGGGTGAAGCCGGTACGCCAGCCATCAGCCAAAGCAAACAGCGTGCTATCAGCATCCGCCTAAAAACTACCGGTAATTATATTTATTACGTAAGCGACAGCCTGCAACCCAGCCACACCTGCATAACAGACACGTTTACTTTACGGGTAAGCTCTACCATGGCTGCAGCTGTTACAAAATATGAAGCCCTGCTGAAAAACAAACAGGTCTTAGTGCAGTGGACCACCGGGCAGGAAAGTAACAGTGACTATTTTACCATTGAAAGATCTTCCAACGGGCAGAATTTTGAAACGCTGATGGCCATCAGCGCCAAAGGCCAGTCAAGCACCGCCAGCAATTATGAATTTATTGACAACAGTGTTTTACAGGGAGCAGCCTGGTACCGCCTGGTGGCCACCGATAAAAACAATACCAGCAATGTGGTGGGCATTATAATGGTCAGTCAACCAAACAATCAACTGACAGGTGACCGGTAAAATTAGCCGGCATCGTACGGTGTTGGTAAAACTATCGCCGCAAATGATGTTGTTTTATGAAGCGAAAAATATTCATCCTGCTTATTGTTTGCGGCAGCTGCTGCCTTTTTTCTTTTCTCACCAAAAAGAGCAGCAGCCCTGCGGAAAAACTGCGCGCTTTTTATGTTGAGCAATTTCACAGGCTTTCGCAAAAACTCTCGGCCTTAAAAAAATCCATCACCGCTGATAACAGCGCCAGTTCTATCAGGGAGAATTTTTTACAGGTAAGGTTAACCTATAAACAACTGGAGTTGATCCTTTCTTATTATTTTGAAGGCGATGTAAACCGGTTTAACGGGCTGGCAGTAAATTTTATTGAAGAAGAAGATCCTGCAGCCTTCCAGGAGCTACAGGGTTTCCAGTCAATAGAATCTTTACTGTACCCTGAATATGATAAAGAAAAAAAAGCGCAGTTACTGTTGTATATAGATAAGCTGGCACTGATTACGAAAGGGCTGGGCAACAATCCATCGCTGTTTCAACCCGGCAACCATGTACCCGATGCCATTATGGAAGAGTTGTACCGCATTACCGCGCTGGGCATCACCGGTTTCGATTCGCCCCTGGCCGGGCTGTCTTTGCCGGAGACGAAATCCGCCCTGGGCAGTATTGATTTTATAACAACGCTGTACAAAGACGAATGGGAGGCCGTTTTGCCTGGCTGCTACAAGCGCATCCACCAACTGCTGCAGGGCAGCATAGCTTATATCCGCAGCAATAACAACTTCAACCATTTTAACCGGTTGGTATTTATCACGCAGTTTCTAACTCCTTTATGTGAAGCTGCAGGTCAGCTGAAAACAAGGGGTCACTACACAGAAAATCCTGTTCACTACAGCCTTATCAGTAAAACCGGAAGCCTCTTTAATGAAAAAAGCCTTAACCGTTACCGTTATTTATACGACGATACTGTAAATGCTGCCCGGGCGGCGCTCGGCAAAAAATTATTTTACGAACCGCTGCTGTCTGCCGGCAATCAGCGCTCCTGTGCAGGCTGCCACCAGCCGGAAAAAGCTTTTACCGATGGTTTGCCCAAAGCGCTTCAATTAGACGGTCACAGCACCCTGCCCCGCAATACACCTACCCTGTGGAATACTGCCCTGCAGATGAATATGTTCTACGACAGCCGCCATACCCGTCTGGAAGATGTGGTACTGGAAGTGCTGGGCAATGAAAAAGAAATGAACAGCGGCGCCCGGGAAGCAGTAAAAAAGATACAGCAATCAGGCGGGTACAATATCCTTTTCCGGCAGGTATATGGCGAAACAGCTACTTCTTTTAATGAAAAAAATGTTGCCAATGCCATTGCTGGCTTCCTGCAAACGCTTACCAGCTATAATGCCCCGTTTGACCAATACATGCGCGGTAAAACAAACAGTATAAACCAGGCCGCCATCAGTGGTTTTAACCTTTTTGCAGGTAAGGCCAAATGTGCTACCTGTCATTATATGCCCCTCTTCAATGGTTCCAAACCGCCGCTCTATTATTACCAGGAATCTGAAGTAATTGGTGTGCCTGCCAGCACAGATACGGTTCACCCGGTATTGGACGATGACCCCGGCCGTATACATAACCTGCCGTTTGATTTTCTGAACCATGCCTTCAAAACACCTACCCTGCGTAATATTGCATTAACTGCGCCTTACATGCACAACGGCATCTACGCTACCCTGGAAGAAGTGATTGATTTTTACGATAAGGGCGGCGGCTATGGCCTTGGCCTGGCAGTACCCAACCAAACCTTGCAGGCAGAGAAACTGGGGCTTACCCCGCTGGAGAAAAAACAGCTCAAGGCGTTCCTGCTTACACTTACCGATAGCACCGGAAATACAGCTGTGCGTTATTAGCCATTAGCTGTACGCAAATCCGTCGGCTGGAGCTGCTATACATATCTACCTAAAAAAACAAAATACCTGCCACAGTTATACTTTTGTTTCAACCACAATTCTACTGGTATATTATTTTATAGCCGGCAGTTAAAGGGCTGCTTACTGCCCCGGGATTTACCAGCGCTAAAGAACCAGGAACTAAAAACTAAAAACTTTCCCCTGCTTATTGTAACTTTGGCAACATTGCAAAAAAACAATTATGCAGCAACCCGTTCCGGTACATACAAAACCCATCATCGGTATCTCCTGTGGTGATATCAATGGCATTGGTATTGAACTTATCATTAAGTCACTCACAGATACCCGGCTGCTGGAAATATGCACGCCGGTGGTTTTTGCCTCCAATAAAATCATCAACTTCTACCGCAAGTCTTTACCTGAGTTTAACTTTAATTATCAGAACACCAAAGAACTGGGCCGCGTCAGTCCCAAACAGGTAACCGTGGTAAATTGCTGGGAAGAGGAAATTGCCGTTACACCAGGCACCCTTAATGAGATGGGCGGTCAGTACGGCATCAAATCATTGACTGCCGCCGGCACAGCGCTGAAAGAAAAAAAGATAGACGGACTGGTAACTGCCCCCATCCATAAGAAAAACTCGCAGACTGCAGATTTTAATTTTACCGGCCACACCCCCTACCTGAAGAGCCTGTACAACGCCAAAGACGTGCTGATGCTGATGGTAGCCGACAACATGAAAATAGGACTGG
>JANPGT010000790.1:0-1608 GCA_031424135.1 Chitinophagaceae bacterium | reverse complement strand
GGGCATCATTCATAAAATCATTTTCTGCCAGCCGCATTTCCACCTGGTGCTTTTCCGCTTCGGAAAGTTTGCCGGCCAGGTAATCCATCAACTGCTGGTTGTCGATGTCTTTACTGCTATTGGATAATATGTTCAGTAAATCCTTGTTCATTGCTGTTTTATAAGTCGCTCTACCACTATTTTCAGGTTACGTTTTCCGTTCTGAATATAACTCTTTACCTGCATCATGCTGTAGCCGGTGGTTTCGGCTATCTGGGTATATGATTTTTTATCGAGGTAAAACAAAGTTACACATTGTTTCTGCTCATTGTTTAATTCGCCGATAGCGGCCGCCATGGCATCCAGCATGCGGTCTTTGTCAAGATGCGCTTGTGCAGATACCGGTTCTTCTTCCAGCGCCATGGTTTGCTCATTCAGGATGGCCGCTGTTTTACCCTGTTTGTCGCGCAGTTTCATCAGGCAGTGGTTCTTGGCCACCATATAAATCCAGCTCTTGAAATAATCTACCCGGTATTTATGCAGTTCTGCAATGGCTTTCAGGAAAACCTGCTGCACACTGTCTTTGGCATCATCTTCGTTTTTCAGGTATTTCATGCATACACCAAACAGCAGCATCGTATACCGCTGCAGCAGGATACCGAGCCACTGGTTGTCTTTATCGGCATAAAACTTCTCCAGCAGTGTATTGTCTGATATGTTTTGATAGCGGTCTGGCGTCAAACTTGTAAGTTTCTTTTGAATAGATGCAATACAGCCAGGATTTCACAAATATGCAGGCGTTTTTCTGTTGCAGCGCTGCAGCCAGGCACCGCTTACATGCTGCGGACAGCGGCCTTCATTATGGTGGTCTTATGCGGGGTGTTTATCAAAAAAGAGCATTTTCAGTGCCACTACCATCAATATGACGGCAAATATTTTTTTGATGGTATCCTGCGGCAGCGACAAAGCTATCTTGCTGCCCAGCCAGCCACCCAGTACAAAAGTGAAGCACATGATGCCTACCACCTTTACATCAATATAGCCCTGTTTATAATAATTCATTACTGCCAGTATACCTACAGGCAGCAACAGCAGGCCCAATGATGTACCCTGGGCCTGCTGCTGGGTAAACCCCAATATAAATACCAGTGCGGGCACAATGATAATGCCGCCGCCAACACCTATCATTCCGCTTAAAATGCCGGCGGCAAGACCAATTACGGCCAGCAGCAGGATGGTTTGCAGGGTCATAGATGAACAGTTTGCTGTTACAAATGCCGGCAGGAAAATATTACCTATTACCGCTTAAAATTCTTCTTGTAGAAGGCCATTGCTTCTTCAATTACTTTTAGTGCCTGGCTTTTATCGCCAAACTCTTCTACAATTACTGTTTTATTCTCCAGCTTTTTATACTCTTCAAAAAAGTGCCTCAGTTCATCAAAGAAGTGTTTGGGCAATTCTTCAATATTATTGTAATGATTTACTGAATCGCGTCAAACTCGAGCAGATTATTTTGCCCATCTCGGGCCATCAGCGAGTCGCCCGGATGCGCGATTGAAATCACAACAAATCCGTGACTGGCAAGTTCCTGAAAGTTCGAGGCATTCTGTTTGCTGAAGCTGCCGTACC
>JANPGT010000789.1:0-11830 GCA_031424135.1 Chitinophagaceae bacterium | reverse complement strand
CATGTGCAAAATCATCTGTTTCATCAAAAGCAATATACAGCAGTTTTGGCTTGTATGCTTTCAGGTATTCCCGGCCCGCCATATAGGTAAATATATCGGGCCGCACACCGATGGGCCGGGTTGTCAGCAACTGCATATCATTTACCAGCTGCAAACCGGGGGTACTGAACCGGAGGGTATCTACATCTGCATTCACATAAATACCGCTTCTTTTACTGTTCAGTATAAAAGGAAATACGTCCCAGGTGGTAAAAGCCGCTACTTTTCCGGTATAGCCTTTCCGTTTATTAATAAACTCCAGTA
The DNA here is from genome assembly GCA_031424135.1 of Chitinophagaceae bacterium. Classification (GTDB taxonomy): domain Bacteria; phylum Bacteroidota; class Bacteroidia; order Chitinophagales; family Chitinophagaceae; genus JACMLD01. Next base: position 11,527 of record JANPGT010000789.1, on the reverse strand, counting down.
CATTCTCGTTGGGATTGAGAATTTTATCGTTCGAATTAATAGCGGTATCTGCATAGCCCGTAAAAATTTCGCTGTAACCGGGGTAAGAAAACCAATAAGGGTTGGCGTTATCCAGCTTATTACCCTGCCAGCGGTTTCCATACAACTGTCCCTGCGCAGCAATGGTGCTCCACAAAAAAGGAAATAGTTTTCTTCTTCTTTCGTCTGCAGCAGGCGCCCAAAACTTTTCCCTAATCCCTTTTCTGTTGGGGTTGAATACGCTGTCGTTCATCAGCGTTTCATCCACGCCACCAAACACTTCCTGCCACCGCATTCCGTCCAATGTAACTATAACTACATTTTCTGTTTTTCGGGGCGCTTGTGCAACTGCAAAAAATGCGGTAAACAGCAGCCAGCAAGGTATCATTATCCACTTCATATAAAATATTGTATTTAAAATAGCCAGCCCAGGTTAATCCACACAGATCTGCCAACACCGTTAATGCCCGACCCATGTTTACGGTAGTCTTCATTCAACAGGTTCTGCAGGCCTGCATTGCAGGTAAAATGCGTAAACCGGTAACCTGTATAAAAATTCAATACAGACCAGCCCGGTGTGCCTCCTTTGGGGATACGGTTATCATCGCGGTCGCCCTGCGCCAGCCTGTCCTGCTTTGAAGCAAACATCCATTCTGCAGCCACAAATATTTTTTCGCCCTGGTAACGCCCCATGACCCGTCCGTTTAATGGCGGCACCCTCCTTAACGGCTCATTCTTTGTGTTGTTTTTGCCATACGTGTAATTAGCAGCAGCATCCAGGCAGAGCCTTTTTCCGATTGACCAGCTGACGGATCCTTCGAGGCCTTTTAGCTGGGCAGCTTCCGTATTTTCTTTTCTGTAAACGGGATACCCGCTGATAAACCTGCCTTCCTCTTTTACCCTTGTAATCAGGTTTTCGAGGTGCATGTACCAGGCGGCAAAGCTGGCGCTCAGTTTTTCATTTTTAAATTTATAGCCCAGTTCAATGTGCTGTGATTTTTCCGGACTTAGATTACTGGCGGGTACCTCGTACCGGAAATCTACAATGCCCAGTGTGCCCATATCATCTGTATTGGGAGCACGAAAACCGCTGCTGAAACTGGTATAGATCGATTGCTGCAGCGACAGACAATACATAAGCGCCGCATTGTACACGAAAGCGGCAGGAGTAATTTTTACATTGCCCAGCGCACTGTCTGCAATGCGGATAGAAAACGTATTGAACCGCAGTCCTGCATCCAGCATCCATTTATTTATTGCTAAATGATGAAGCGAATACAGAGAATAATTGCCATATTTTGAATTGTCAGGGTACAGGCCCCTCAAATTTGTTCCGGTACCCGATGCCTGGTTAATATCCTCCCGGCGGCTGCCCACCCTGTCGTGGTACAATTCAATACCCGAGTTGGCGGTCCATATGCCACTTAGTGCAGAGAACACATCCGCCGTAAAACCAACCGTATTCACCTCGTCTTTTTCCCTGCGCAACACCCCACTGCCGTTCTTCCGGCTATTACGTCCCTCAATGGTTTGCTGCCACGATGCGGTAACAGCTAATTGCTTCAAAATGGCAGAGCGGCCCTGTATATCCAGCTTTGCATAGTTCAGCATACGTTGCTGGGGTTCAAATTCATTTACAGCAAAATTTTCCAGCATTACTTTATGGTACACCGGCACCTGTTTTTGCTGCAGGAAATTATTGGCCAGTATCAACTGCGCATTGTTACCAATGGCAAATTTCATTTTAGCATCAAAAGCAAGTTCTTTGTAACCCGAAGGTGTTTGCAGACCGGTGGTATCTCCCCCTCTTATATCACCAAAATGGCGGTAAGTGCCTCCTACCAGTAAAGCCATTTTTTTTGTTCCGTAACTGATTTCTCCCCGGGATGTTTTTTCCATACCGCCGGTCATATACCTGCCAGACACTTTTCCGTGCCATGCAGGTTTGCCGCTACTGAACAGGGGTTCGCCCGTAAGCACCTGTATAACACCTCCCATAGCATCTGAACCGTATTGTACAGCGCCGGTTCCTTTCACTACTTCAATGGAGCGGATAGTAAATGCATCAATGGTATTAAGGTATTGATTGGGACCATACCGGAACGTAGAATTGTTCAGGCGGATACCATCTACCAGCAGCAGCGTCTGGTTACCGGTAAGTCCCCGCAAAAAAGCAGATCCGCCACCGTGATTTGTTTTCTGCACAAAAACCCCGTTCACTGCCATCAACGCTTCGGGTGTAGTTCTGAAACCAAGATCATCCAGCTGCTTTCTGCTTACAGTGCCCAGGCTGTAAGGCGTGTTCAATTCTTTGGCAGGTGCCCGCAGCGCCGTTACTACCACTTCGTCCAACTTTCGCGCCGTGGTATCTTCCTGCCCGTAAGATACTGCCGGAAACAGGGCCATTAAAAACCTGAGCCAGTTTCGTTGCATAGCTGAATAAATAACTTTATTTAGTGCCGGTTGTTTTCTTCTGTTTATAATGATCTGCTCTTTGTTCATCCTCATCATCCATTTCAGGCCCCTGCATAATTTTCCGCCAGTCTATATTGCGGTGGTATTTTTTCATGGCCTTCTCTACGCTGAACACCCTGTCGTCATGCTGCTCCAGCGTATATGGCGTATAATCAGGTGTGCTGGTAAAAAAATCTGTCAATAAAGACGCTGTAACATCGTACTGGTTTACATACTGCACGCCCAGTATATTATAGATTGTTTTAAGTACCGAACCAAAATTGGCATGGGTGTGGCTGATATATCCCTTCTTCACATAAGGCCCGGCCATCATTAAAATACTGCGGTGGGCATCTATATGATCAACACCGCCCTGCGGGTCGTCTTCTGTTATAATCACCAGCATGTTTTTCCAGTATTTGGTGCGGGAGAGAAAATGCAGGATCCTTCCTACTGCCAGGTCGTTGTCTGCAACAAAAGACTGTGGAAAATAATAGCCGTCTTCCGGCCTTGCACCTGCCGTGTGGTCATTGGGTACCTGCATGGTTATCAATGAAGGCAATGGTTGTTTCCCTTTAATCCATTTTTTGGTAAACTCACCTTCAAACTGGTTCATGCGGAACTGGTCGGGGATATTCATATTAAAGCCGGCATAGTTATGACTGGTACGGGTAAACAGCGCCTTTTGCATGGGCACCATCACCGCATGTGCTGCACCGGTAGCGGTATCCATCCATTCTTCACGCACATGCGCGGTTTCGTTGGCTTCCCCGAAATTGTAAAAATTAATCTTCTTTCTTTCCAGCGCCTCCCACATGCCACCAATCTCTCCGTAGTCTTCAGGGTCCATGCTGCCCGTAGAGCCGGGGAAACGGCGGCCGGGAGCTTTTGAAAAAAAGTTAGCGGTTTTATCTACGCTGGAATTGGCTTCTACCCATTCGTTGGGAATTACGCCCATCATCCAGTGATGGCCATGAATAGAGGCGTCACTATCGCAATAAAAATTATCACTGAACGCAAATTGCTTTGCAGCCTTCCGGTGATTGGGCGTTACCCGCATACGGGCAAATTTAGACTGCAGCGAATCGGGCAAGGTGAATTCGCAATTAACCCCAAACCGGGCAAGCGTGGTATCACCGGCAGCATTTTCCATCTGCCCAAATACCTCATCATAACTCCTGTTTTCTTTGGTAATGTAGACGATGTATTTGATGGGGCTTTTGTGCGCCCCTGGCAATACAGGCAATGGATTGGCTGGATCATCTTTTACCGGCGTACTGGTAAACGTATTGCTGATAACCTGTTTGGTATACGCAGCCAGCTCAGCAGGCGATGGCACCGGTAATTTTTGAAAACTACCCAACTGGATATCGCCAATATAAGTACCCTGCGGGGGCGCCACAAAACCGGCTCCTCCATTTGGCCCGGCACCCAGACCACGGCAGGTAATAATATACATTTCTTTTTCATCTTCAGACAAACGCACCCTTGAAGGACCCCAGCCGGTGGGTATCAACCCGGTTGTTTTTTTAGTAGCCACATCAACCACGGCCACTGCATTAAAACCCAGCAGGGCTACATACAATGTTTTTTCGTCTTTGCTCAATGCAATGCCAAAAGGCAATAGCCCACGGTACCTGTCTATGCGTTTGTCTGCGCTTAGCTGGATATGCCCGGTGATAGCACGCTTTTTATAATCAATAACAGAAATATTGTCGTTGGTGGCATTGGTAACGTAAGCAAAATTTCTACCCACGGCAATAGAATTAGGGCTGGCCCCTCCTACTACTTCGGCTTCTTCAATCATTTCGCCTACCTGGAAACCTGTTTTAAATTTATCCATCACCTTGTTGGTTGCCAGGTTAATGGTAAATACGCTCATGGCTTCGGGTGCATGCGGACTGCCCACACCCGGTATTTTCTTACCTTCTGTTTCGGTTCCTTCAATGGATTCTTTTGTGTTGTCGCCATAAGGGTGATGAGAAATCATCATTGTATTGGCATTCTCTTTCGTCATGCCCGCAACCAGCGGGTAGGAATACATGCCTACATTGGCTACAAAGGCAGTTTTCTTATCAGGACTGAGTGCAAGTCCGAAAGGCTGGCGGCCAACAGGTATGGAGGCGGTTATTTTTTTGGTACTGATATCGTAGCGTACCATGCGGAAATTGCCCCTGTCTAAAATCAGCAGCTCATTATTGGCTGCATTTACCAGCAGATCTGAGGTAAAGCTGTCATCAAATGATATACCACCCGTAATACCATTTAAACTGATGGAGTCAACACGCTGTAATTTTTCAATATCATATACAATTACGGCACCGTTATCACCCCCGCTCAGGTACACTGTTTTCGAATCCGGTGCAAAAGCAACACCCAGAAAAGATCCCTGCGGCAGCACGGTGGGTATAGCAGGGGTTACCGCTTCTGTTGCAAAAGGACTGCCGTTAAGCGGCTGATGCGCCAAAGGCGAGTTTATTTTGTTTTCATAGCCGGGCACCCGTATATCTTTCAGGCTAACCAGGTCTATAATGGTGAAAACGCCGTTGTGCAGCGTTATTGCTTTTTTCCCATCGGGCGACAGGGCCATGCCAAAGGGATCATTGGTGATGCGGACCAACTGGCCGGCGGGTGTAAGGTGGCGGCCACTGGGCAGTACGGAAACACCTTTTTCATTGATGCTGCAAAACTGGTTGAGGCCAGGCACCTGCAGCACGGAAGCAGCAGGTTTTTTCTGTGCAATAGCAACGTGGAAACAAATAAGAGCCGTAGCCAGTAAGTAGTAACTGCGTTTCATAAAAAATGAATTAATAAAAACAGGCGAAACCAAAATAGTTTCGCCTGCAATGTATCAGCAATGTTTTGCTTTGTTATTAAACTGCATGCATATATTATTTAATGAGCCACATTTTAGCATTGATATCATCGTTGCCTGCATACTGACTTTGCACTGCTGCCGTAACGTTGGTCTTATTGGTCGTCAGTTCTCCCGAAGGATACTGATACCGCAAAGGAATTACCCCTCCATTACCAGTACCCGCGCCTGTGCTGAAAGTGGGCACTCCGGTTCTGCGCCACTGGTAATACCCCTGCAGTCCTGAATTACGCGCATAGGCCAGGTATTTTTGGGTAAGTATCTGGGCCAGTCCATCAACATTATTTCCTTTGTATTTTACTGCTGCCTGGTTGAAGTAAGTTGCATAGCTGAAAGGAACGGTATAGGTAAGGTTGGCGGTACCTGCTGCATTGCGCAGGGTTACCACATTGTCACCATCCTTTATACCATAAAAATCAAACATGGCTTTTGTGCCGTTCTGGTACCATGTATCGGCATTACCCGTTGTCCATCCGCGGTTAATGGCTTCCGCAATGCAAAAACAAACTTCAGGATAGCTTATGATAAAAGTGGGTTCACCGGTAAGGCCAGCGTAGTAATGATTGTAATTGTAAAGTGATAGTTTACCTGCACCTGACTGGGTAGCCAGTGTACTTAAATCTGCACCGGAAGCCGCTCCTACATAAGATCTGAAATCAGTATCTCCAAATCCCAGTCCACGGGCTGGTTCTGCAACTACCATTGCACGCAGATCGTTTAAACTGCTGAGCGTATTTAACCATGTAGCGCCGGGGTTCAAACGGCCTGCATTGTTACCGTAATTGGTGGCGTTGTCAGGATAATAATTGTAAGTGCTGTTGTATACATACTGCAGGTTATCTGCATTGCTGGTAAAAATGGGATACAATGTTGCATTTCCCACTATTTTGGCAAACTCTGTTTTTACATTCAGGTCTGCATCACTGTCAGCTTTCTTGCTTAGCTCAATCAGCACCCTTAGTTTATAACTGTTGACAACTTTCTGCCACTGTACCAGCGCGGCGCGGGCGCTGCTGGCGTTGTCGCTGGGGTTGAAATAGAAATCACCGGAAAAATCTTTGAAGCCACCACTAAGCGCACTGGCCAGTATGGTATTGGCCGTATCCAGCCACTTTAGGGATTGCTTGAAAATATCTTTCTGTGTATCATATTTGGGTGCAATATTGGCGCTTCCTTTAAGTGCTTCTGTCATTGGCAAATCGCCCACTTTCTCACTCATGCCCACAAAAAAGTATGCCCGTAGAAACAAACCCAGTGCGTGGTAGGGGTTGTTATCAGTACCTGCAGCTGTTCTGGCAAGCGCTTCCATAGCCACTACATTATTGAGTGTGCCATAGTTCAGGCCTGCACTTCCTGTCCAGTATTTATTGTCACCGTAATAAGTATAATTGGACACAATATACTGTCCTGCCTTGTCTTCACTGCCCCCGGGGTATACTACAATATCTCCCAGTATGGAACGGAGTACAACGCCTGCCGGTACAGACAGGGGCTTGTTGTTATTTTTTGCATTTTCTTCAAATTTTTTATTGCAACCCGCCACAGCAGCAAACACGGCCAGGGCAAGAATGATTTTTATCTTAAAATGTTTCATAAAAATATTTTTATTATTGGTGGTATAATTTGTCAGCAAGATTTAAAAAACAACATTAATGTTAAATCCATAACTCCTGGTAGTAGGCGTCTGCAAATCATACTCACGGCTGATGCTGTTAAACTGGTTACGGCCGGGGTATTGGTCAACATCCATATCATGAAACGCACTGGGGAAGAAGTACAAAAGGTTTCTGCCCACCAGTGACAGATCAATCTTGCTGACAGCTGATTTCCGGAACAGTTTAGCAGGAAGCGAGTAAGTGATAACCACCTCGCGCAATTTTGCGTAGGTCTTATTCACCATGGTATGCTGCGGGTCGTTATAAAAACTGCTCACATAATCCTGAATCCAGAAAGTAGCAGTCTTATTCTGTTTGTAAGTAAGTGATTTTCCGTTGGTGATTACCCCGGTTACCGGATCGTACTGGATAAGGCTGCTGCCGCCCGTTACCTGAACGCCATCTCCGCCCAGTATGGGAGTACCATTGGACGTAACTGCCCCTGCATAACCGGGATCGCCCCAATGTTGTGATTCATACAGTCTTGCCTGTCCTATTATTCCAGTGTTGGTATTGGCACCACGGCCACCTTCTGTTAACTTCCTTAAGACGCGATCCTGTATTTTACCGCCCACCATTCCGTCGAACTGGAATGAGAAGCTGAAGGATTTATAGGAGAATTTATTATGAATACCCCATGACCAGTCCGGATCTGCATGTCCCAGGTACTGCGCCTTAGGCAGGTAAATAGGGAAGCCTGATTCATCATGAATTACCTTTCCATCGGGGGTAAGGGCTTCATAACTGCCGTATAATTTGTCTACCCTGTCACCAATCTTTGAAGGGTAGCCTGTACCATTGCCGATTTCAGTAGCGCCCCCTGCAAATTTTGCAAATACTTCTTTGTAGGTTGACCAGTTTACCAATACATCCCAGCGGAAATCTCTTTGTTGTATGGGCGTACCCGTAATAGAAATTTCAGCACCTGTTCTTTTGGTAGTTAAGTCTGATGTGATAATATAGTTGAGGCCACTGGCTTCAGATACAGACTGGTTGCCGATAACCGGTCCGTCTTTGTACTGGAAATACGTTGCGTTTAAGCCTAAACGGTTGTGCAATAAACGCATATCAAAACCAAACTCATAGTTGCTTCTTGAAGATGGTTTAACACCCTGGCTGATGGTATATGTGGGGGCATTGGCACCGGTAACATTATTGTATACTGGTGTTGTAGTATATGCCGGCTGCGCCAGTTGATAGCTGGGACCATCATAAGGTGTATAGTAGTTATTGCCATAACCCAGCGGGCTGGGACCATTGATATCCTGGAAGGCCGCCCCGGCAAAAGCCCTGGTACCTCCATCTTTAACATTGGTAAAACCTCCCCTGATTTTAAAGAATGTGATAGCAGAGGGAAATGCTATATAATCAGACAGTACAGTGCTGGCAGTAACTGAGGGATAGAAATAAGCATTCTTGCCCACCGGCAACGCAGAGGTTTTGTCTACACGCCCTGTAGTGGTAATGGTAAAATATTTCTTATAGGTAAGATCAAAGGAATAGTAAGCACTCATCTGGAGTAGATTTGACCCATAAGAAAAAGCACGGATGGGCTTCAGTGAGTTGCTGAAAGTGTAAACGTTTGGCACAATCAGCTGGTCGGTACTGGCATAATTGGAACTATACTTCATATTGCGCATAGATGCGCCGAATAATGAACTTAATGAAAAACCAGTATTGCCGATCTTATCCTTGTTATACCTTAACAGCGCTTCTGTGTTATTCTCCCACAGATCGCGGCGGTCTTCCCGGTAATTACCATGATTATGCTCGTCGCCATAAGGATGCGCAGAGAAAGGTTCTTTCTCTGTTCTTAATATATTATAGGTGGTTACATTGGAGCGTACCATCAGATCCAGGTCTTTGTTAAACTTGTAGGTAAACGCCAGCCAGCCGTAAAGGTCATTTTTATAATGCCCCCTCAACCACTCATAACTGGAGAAATAGGGGTTGTGATAGCGTTTGTACTCTACAAAATTAGACTGCACACCCTCTTTACCCGGCTGCCAGTAATTAACAATATTGGGATCCTTTACATTCCAGTCTGCACCCGTCCATACATCAATATTGTAGATAATACTGTTGGGACCGTATACTGCATCCGGGATATTCTTGGTAAACTGCCGGTTGTAGTTAATATTGGCTTCCACCTTAAATTTAGTGCTTACATCATAACTGCCAAACAGGTTCATGTTAATGGTATTCAGACTGGTATTGGGTGTAATACCCCGCTGGTAGCCATTGGATACAGACATGCGTACCGTAGACTTGTCTGTAACAGCGGAAAAATTAATATTGTTGGTAGTGAGTAAGCCTGCCTGTAAAAAATTCTGCAGGTTGTCTTTACCACGCGCCACCCAGGGAGTGGGCTGAATATTTCCTTTAAATGTACTTCCGTCTAAAAAAGTAGTGGTATATGTTTTTGTAGGATCGTAGGGACCATCATACTGGGGCAACAGCAGCCCTGCATCCAGGCGTGGACCCCAAACATCATAGTCCTTGTCATTCTTACCGGAGCCCGTACCATTGCTGTTGTAGTCGCCAAAAGCATATTGCTGGTTATCGCCGCCACCGTATTCATTCTGCACTTTGGGAATAGCGATAAAGCCTTTATTTATCTGTGTACTGCTGTTTACTTCAACCGTAAAACCTTTAGCATTTTTCTTGCCTCTTTTGGTAGTGATCAGGATGGCACCATTGATACCACGGCTGCCATAGAGCGCTGCGGCAGTAGGTCCTTTCAGTACGGTATAGGTTTCAATATCGTCGGGGCTGATGTTCCAGGTATCTGAATTGATGGGAATACCATCCACCACATAAAAGTTAAGGGGAGAGCCTCTCAACAAAACTGTCGGGGAAGCCAGTATTTCTGCGTTGATACCAACGTTCAGGCCTGCTACTTTACCTACCAGGCTGTTCACCGGGTTAGATTCTCTTGCCTTCAGCAGATCGTTTCCTTTTACTTCCTGCACAGAATAACCAATGCGTTTGGTTTCTTTCTTTACGCCCAATGCAGTTACCACCACTTCATTCAGGTTGGTGGTTTCTGTTAACAGGGTAATACTGCTGAAGTCAGCAGTGGCTTTTATTTCGCGCGAGGTAAAACCAATATTGGTAATCACCAGCACGTCTTTGTCGGATGCAGCAATGGAAAACCTGCCGTCAGCATCTGTACTGGTTATTTTCTGTGTGCCCTTCACTTTTACAGTGGCACCTGCTACCGGTTTCTGATCTTCCGCGGAAACAATGCGGCCTGTAATGGTCCGCTGTGCAAAGGAGATAAAAGAAGCAATTACGAATAAGAATAACAATCCCGTTCTTCGACGGAAGCTGGCTGGTTTCATACTAGTGCAGTTTTGGTTAACTATTTTAATTTCTATTTCCCTACGGTAGTATACAGGCAATCATTGATTGTAAGATAAGCTTCCGCTGAAGGCTTTCCGTCTGCATCTGTGCTGGTTAATAAAGTTCCGCCACTTCCCGGTCGGCAGCACATGCCGCCAGTACAACCCCGGGCCGGAATACCCATACACGCAGGCTTCCGGGCAGCTGCCACCATATCCAATTTTAAAAATATCAGCAGGAAGACAATCAATTATTGTATTGCAATAAAACAGCAGATAGTTTACATCGGGGGATTGATTTTGAATATACGAAATCCTGCTCTCATTGCAATAGCGCAAACGTTTGCGCTATTTGGATGATGCAACATCAAACACCCGCTTTCTGCAGCCGCAAATCTACCGTCAGCGTGTATTTATTCTGCGTGTTTACAATTACATAACCGCGGTTTAATAATACCATGATAATTTGATCATCTGCTGTTAACAGCTTACTGAAAATTTTATCCATGTAAACCCTTAGAACGAAAAACGCCCCGGTAGAAACCGGGGCGGGACTGCATGAGAAAATACGACTCTTTTGCTTGCTTAAAACCATTGATTGCCCAACAATTTTGTAAGAACTGACGCAAAAGTATACCGGCTTTGTTAGCAGAATATGATGTGATGATTATGCAATTATTATCAACTACGGTGCGCAGGCTGTACACCGATCCTCATTGAAAAAGAAAGGGACGCCCATTCGTTTGATAAAAATTGCTAATCTTTCCCTGTCTGTTACCGCAAAAGACTGAACAGCAGCCCAAGGTTGGTTAACCGCAACCCGGTCTTGTGTCCACGCTGAAAAATAGCTACGAAAAAGCCTTTGGGTAATATATATGCCCAAACCAAAGCGTGGTCTATACTATTGATTTTCATAAACATATGATTAAATAGCTCAAAAAATCCATGCCATGTTAAGAAATTATTACCAAACAGTAATTACTGGAAAGGCAGTCCAAAGATTCTATTTTTGCCCAAATTTTAGTGCTATGGCCAATTCGTTTTTAAAGATTTTTATGCCGAAAGACAGGGTGTTTTATTCTCTGTTTGAAGAAGTAGCGGCTACCGTGGCCCAGATGGGCAGGCTGATGAAAGATGTAGTAGCAGAACCCGATTTCGACAAGCGTGCAGCGCTGATCTCT
>JANPGT010000788.1:0-6830 GCA_031424135.1 Chitinophagaceae bacterium | reverse complement strand
CAGCAGGGTGTCTTTCCCGTTGGTTAAATCCATCAAATTGTATACACCGGGATGAATACCCGTTAATGAAACCGGGCCACCGCCGTTAACAATGATCTCAATGTCCCTGATATCTACCCAAACTGCTTTGACATCTACAGCAGGGTTGTCTACCAGTCTAACCTGCAGTTGTGCAGTTGATTGGGTGTTTTTGGAACACGAAACGGAAAGCAGCATAAGTGCAGCGAACAGGATAGTCACGGAAGATGCAGTAAAAACACTGCGGATGCTGAAGGTTTTCATATTGTCTGGTTTTTTAAATTGTTGCAGTCAGTCATTATATTGGCATTGACGACCGCTATAACGTTCAAAACAATATGATAACCGCTGCAGAGGAACAAACCTAATACGGATATATTTTAGATGCAAGCAGGCAGCTTACTTGTTTTTAAGTTGTATTTATTCCAAAATATCATCGTAACTTTACTGTACGTTCATCCTGGCAAAGGATTTTCACTTCACTATTACTACTTTTCTACATTTCTTCTTTTCGTAAGGCTTACCCCGTATAATTTTTTTCCTGGCTACCAATACCTGATAGCAGCAGTTATTGCTTTTCCCATTATCCCGTTAAAACCGCGGCTGTGGTGCAGCCGGCAAACCCGTCTTCTTTATTTAATCATCAAAATAAAACGAGGCCATTATGAAAAAAATTACAGCAACCCCAGCACTGGCAATTATTGCCCTGGCAGTTTTTTTTACAGCCTGCCAAAAGCAAATTAAACCGGCCAGTATCCCTGCCACTGCTTCACCTGCAGTTACCAACATGCTGTCACTGCGTAAAAATGCGCTAAACAGTACTGAACGAAACACGGGCACCTCTGCTTCCGTAACTATTTTTGCAACGGGCCTCAAAAATCCGCGGGGACTTGAATTTGGGCCGGATGGAAATTTATATGTAGCAGAAGGGGGAACAGGTGGATGGAATTCTACCGTCGGTATTTGTGACCAAGTACCTTTTCCGGTTGGCCCTTACCTGGGAAGCCCCACTGGTGGAAGGATATCTAAAATCAGTCCGGCAGGCGTACGTAGCACGTTAGTTGGCAACCTGCCTTCCAGCTCGGCAAACGAAATCATTGGTGGTGATGTGGAAGGTGTAGCCGATATCGCATTTATTGGTACAGACATGTATGCCTTGTTAGCCGGTGCAGGCTGTTCACATGGTGTTTCCTCTTTACCCAATGGTATTGTTAAAGTAGCCCCTGACGGCACCTGGACACTAATTGCAAATATCAGCAGCTGGCTGCACAATCACCCAGTGGCCAACCCGGAGCCAGATGATTTTGAACCCGATGGTACACCATACAGCATGGTGGCAGTGAGGGGCGACCTTTATGTTATAGAACCGAATCATGGCGATATGATGAAAATTACTACCAATGGCAATATTACCAGGGTAGTAGATATCTCTGCCAGCCAGGGACATATTGTACCCACCGCTTTGGCCTATCATGGAAATTTCTTTGTTGGCAACCTTCACCCCTTCCCCATTGTTGATGGCAGTTCCAATATTTATAAAATCAATCCGGCAGGTGAAGTAAAAGTATGGGCCACTGGTTTAACCACAGTGTTAGGCCTGGCTTTTGATGACAAAGACCGGCTATACGTACTGGAAAATACCGTGGGCGCGCCATTCCCCACCCCTGGCCTGGGCAAAATCGTACGTATAGATCCTTCCGGCTCCAGGGAAATTATTGCAACAGGTTTAAGCGTTCCCACAGGTATGACTATGGGCCCAGACGGTAAGCTTTATGTTTCCAATGTAGGTTTCAGTCCAGCTTCTACCGCCGGAGGAGGACAGGTATTGCAAATAGATCTGCAATAATTGGAGTTAATACCCGAACAGTTAGCTGCAATACCCTTCTGCCGGGCGCTGCATCTAAAAAGCCTCCACCATACTATTATGGTGGAGGCTTTTGCTTTTAAACAAGCAAACAACAAATATAAAAGGCCAGTATAGAAATACCGGCCTCTAACGATTAATGCTTGCGAAAAAGAGAACTATTTTACAGTGCATGCTGGCAACAAATAACTACAGGCAGTACTATTGTATGTTCATCATTTAATATCGGGCACTGGAAACAGGTAACCACCAAACAGCAGGTAGGCCAGCAGCAGGGTCCATACAATATTAAAAATCTGTGCACCAATAAATGCAATGGCCGGCCGGCCGCCTTCAGTCTTTACCAGGTCAGTAAACCGGGCTTCCAGTCCAATGGCCACAAATGCCAATGCAAACCAGATGGTACGGAGGCTGTTTAAAATACCACTTACACTTTTGCCGGTACTTGCAGGCACCAGGAAAGAAAAAAGCAATGAGGCTGCAATGAATCCCAGTACAAATTTTGGAAACCGCTCCCACACAACCCCCAGCCCGGGTGTCTCCTGTTCTTGCTTTATTCCCTGTTTACCTTTGCGGTAGGTCCACCACAAGGCGATAAAAAATGCGGCAAACCCAATCAGCACGTTCTGTGAAAACTTAATGATTACTCCGGCCTTGGTAGCCACAGGCCCTACCAGTTGTGCTGCCGCGGTAACAGAAGCAGTGGTGTCCAGCGTACCGCCCAGCCAGGCCCCTCCAACTATCTCAGGTATATGCAGGTGTTTGATTATCCAGGGCTGAATGATCAGCATGGGTATGGCCACCAGCAGCACCAGCGTGGTGATATACGATAATTTCTTTTTATCGCCCTTAATAGCACCACTGGCTACAATGGCTGCAGACACGCCACAAATAGCCACTGCGGAAGCCAGTATCACGCCAAATTCATCATCCACTTTTAATTTTCGGCTAAGCCATAAAGCAAAAAACCAGACAACGCTTACTACAAACACAGCTTGTAAGATGCCTGGAAGTCCAGCTTTTACAATATCAGTGAACAATACACTTGTACCCAGTATCACCAACCCGGTTTTGATAAAAAACTCAGACCTTGCGGCTTCTTTTAACCAGGCGGGCACCGTGGTAAGATTGCCAATAAGCAGACCAATAACCAGGGCAAAGATCACATATTCCAGCCCGTAATAATTGATGGTTTTGTTTCCCGCAATAATCAGGGAAACAATCCCTAAAACAAAAATGAGCAGGAAACCGACCGCATACCTGCCGCTGCTGCCACCGGACAAAGCAATGGCTACTGCAGACAGCAGCAGGAAAAGAAGTCCCGTTAGGGTGATGATTAGCAAATTGTGCCACGACAGCACCTTGCTGAACAAATCTGCCGCTGATGCCCATAGAAAGACCGGAGGTTCAAATTTGAAACCCGGTACAAATGCAATCATCAGTAGCACCACAGCAATAATGATGGACCCGATAAGCACGGCCCACCAGTCTTCCGTAAGACCAGTTTGCTTTTGCGGAAGTTTTTCACCATGAGCGTTTACGGCAGTTACAGGTTGATAAGACATATACAACAATTTAAAAGGCAATTTACTTATAAAGGTTGCCTTAAAATCACAAAAACTATTATTACCAGGCGTACCGTAAGAAAAATCCGTTTTATCATACTACCAACATGTCAATAGTGAATAATATCCACAGGCCCATTCATGCGCAATTTTCTTTCACCTGTGGCAACCAAATTACTCCAATGTTTTTAGTCTACAAAATTAATGGACTTTAAGTTTCGATTATTTTTTCTACACTTGATTGTAAACACTGCTGACTGCTGAAAAAACTACAAATACCTCAAATTACCGGCAATGATAGCGGCGCCATGCTTGCAGAAGAATCAGTATTGACCCGGTTAAAGAAAACTGCACCCGGGTGATCACGGAAAGCCTTTCCGGGGAAACAGCACCAGACGGTGAATTACTGCGTAATACTACCATCTCCCGGGGGTTTAACTACAGTTGGTTGTACACGTTAGTCAGTAGAATGAAGCGAAGGAGCAGAAACACAGTCATTGGTAAAATTTTCATTTATCAAAGCAACCAACGGCTTTAATTTCAAAAATATTTAATTGGGAAATCAGGTTCCCGTTTGTGGAAACAACTTCGCAACACACTTGCATAACCTGTTTGCAATCAGGCAGAATTATATTGGTACGGCACTTGAAACCCTCCTCTAAAATTGAAACAGCATGAGCAAAGAACTACCGGTACAATTTATAAGGGAGAAAATCCAGGAACTTCAGACAGCCCTTGTTTTCCCCGAGACCAATGCCATCGTAAAAGTTCCCAACTATGTCATTAGTGCAGCGCAGACAGATGAGCTGGGTAATATCTGGTTTACCATCGGCCGGCCAGCCCTGTATATGGAACAGGACGAATGGCAGTTTCCGTGCAGAATGGATTTTTTTAAAAAAGGCATTGGCTACCACATAAAAGTATATGGCAATGCCAGCATCATCAGCGATTTTAAGGAAGTAAGCTGTCCCGGTATGCCCGCCAGCCTGCAGCAACATATGGAAGACAAGCTGGAGGTGGTGATTAAAGTTGAACTCCGGTATGCTGATTATTTTGAACTGCAGACATTGCAGCCAGAAAAGCCTGTTGAGGACAGCCACCTGCATCTGGGTAACTGGTTGCACAAATTGCTGCAACTGTCCGCTGGTCAAAGGCCTGTTAAAGAAAACATCCGCTTAGAATTCTTCGCGTAGTTATAAATACATGGATATTGGATACCGTGAAGGGCTGCAGGAATGCGGCCCTTTATTATTTCAGTACTTACTACGCTGTCAGGCAGGGCCCGGACACCGATTTCCCTGGCATTGCGGCAGAAAATTACTAACTGTTTGCCATTATTCTTCCCCGTTTGCCATTATCTTAACACAGCAATAGAAAATAACTGGAGGGATTCAGAAGCAATTTTATAAACACAAAGTAAAATGGTCAGATCCATGTCAGGCCGGAGCGGCCACGGCATCCATCATACAAGAATGAATACATCCGTCTGCATAAAATTATTTTTCCTGATGCTCCTGGGAGCCTTACTGACTGCGTACGCACAGGCGCAGAATCCAGCTGATACGCTCAAACCCGTTCAGGTGGTAAAACCCGACTCGCTGGGGGAAGATATATATCAAATGCTACGCCCTTACCAATTGCTGCTGATAGGAGAAACCCATGGAACCAACGAGTCTGCAAATCTTGTAACCGGATTACTAAAAATAATGCTGGCGCATGGAGACTCAGTACAAATAGGGCTCGAAATAAAACTGTCGCAGATGAATGATTTTCACGGAAATCTAAACGACGCCACCTTGCTGACCTCGGAATTTTTCTCCGGCAAAAATCATAACCCACAGGCTTCAGAAGCATGGGCAAAACTGATACTGTATGCATCAAAGAACACAAGATGCAAATTATTTTTCTTTGATGTGGTGTATACAGATGACAACAGGTTATACCCAAGGGACAGTGCCATGTATCTAAACATAAAAGAAAAAATGAAAGAACACCCGTCCTGGAAAACCATTGTATTAACCGGCGATATCCACAGCAGGACATCGCCATACAATAATATTCCAACGCTGGGATACTATCTTTCCACCGATGCCGCAATAGCGGCCTTTTCACCAATCATTTCAATTGTACACCGGTACAAAACCGGGGAACTCTGGGACACATCGGGCTTATTGCCGCAGGAATATGAAAAATGGCATGAAGATCTTCCCTACATAAAAACCAAGGACCTCAAAAGCTATTTGCTACTATTGCCAGGCAAAACCAACAACACCAGCAGCTGCATATATTACACCGAAAAAGCTACGCGTTCCAGGATTATATGGAATGACTAAATCCTAATATGGTTACAAAAAAATAGCGGTCACAAATATTTCTTCAGTATCCTCTATTATACACTAAGTAATAATTCTTATAAACACTAGGGGTAAATAATTTATTAAAATAGCATTAAGAGTTCTGCGTTATAGACCATCAGGGCCCGTGATTAAGCCTTGCATCCCAATGAAAAAAAACATGCCAATACATTCTTCCGCCTTTCTTTTGGCAAGAACGTATTTTGTATATGCCTGCGCTGCTCTTTTACTGTGCAGCCCGCAGTCGCTTTCTGCACAGCAGCAGAACCTGAAATTTGATCACCTGGACATTAACCACGGTCTCTCAGAAAACAATGTACTCTGCGTATTACAGGACAGCCGCGGCTTTATGTGGATAGGCACCCGCGATGGACTGAACAAATATGATGGTTATAAATTTACCTGGTACCGCAACAGCAGCAGTGATAAAAACAGCATCAGCAATAATTTCATTACATCACTTGCGGAAGACAGCAAAGGCAATATCTGGATTGGCACCAATGGCGGCGGACTGAACTGTTACAACAGGGATAAAGATACTTTTACGCATTACAGACATGCAGCGGGCAACAGCATTTCCGGCGACCTGGTCTCGTGCCTGGCAGAAGATCATCAAGGCAATCTTTGGATAGGAACCAATAAAACCGGTTTGGATGTACTAAACATGAAAACCAATATCTTCACCCACCAGCCGCTGGCAGATGATAAAATCAGCGCTGTATACGAAGATGCAGACCGCAATATTTGGGTGGGTTCCTATGGCGGCGGCCTCTATTTATATAACAGACTGCACCATTCATTTACTGCATTTACCTATAGCGCCGGCAACCCCACGTCTATCAGTGACAATAAAGTATTCAGAATATTTGGCGACAGCAAGCATCGTTTGTGGGTGGGCACAGATGGGGGTGGACTAAACCTGTTTGATTACCCCACAAAAAAATTCCACCGTTACCAGCACGATATCCGAAACAGCAACAGCCTGCCGGCCAATGCCGTTTACTCAATAGGCGAAGACGATAAAGGTGA
>JANPGT010000787.1:0-4450 GCA_031424135.1 Chitinophagaceae bacterium | reverse complement strand
ATAATTTAGGGATGGCGATTGCCAACTCCGTGGCTGCTGCCGATGCCGGGGCGTCGATGTTAGACGGCTGCGCGCGCGGTTTTGGCGCGGGCGCGGGTAACGCACAGATCGAAGTTCTAGTCGCCGTACTCGAGCGTATGGGATACCGCACGGGCATCGATTTTTATAAACTCTTAGACGCCAGTGATCTCGCCGAAAAAGAGCTGATGAAGGTGGTACCGACAATGAAGAATTCCGTACTTCGGCTGTGCTTGACCGCGTGAATACTACCTGGGAAGCGCTGATGGGTACTACTTTTGCCTGTGTGCAATGCCATAGCCACCCCTATGATCCGTTTACGCACGAGGAGTATTATAAGTTCATGGCCTATTTCAACAATACCAGGGACGAAGATACCTATGCGGATTACCCGCTGCTGCGCAGCTTTACCGATTCGGCCAACCAGGAAAAAAATAAACTGAATGACTGGCTGCAGCAAAATGCTCCCGCTGCACAGACAATGGAAATCAACCAGTTTCTAAGCACCTGGCAACCTGCTATCAACTCACTCATTTGCGACCAGTTTGTAAATGCTGAACTCAGTGACACCAAATGGGCTGCCTTCCGCAATAATGGACAATGCAGAATGCCCCATACCAACCTCAATAGTAAAACTGAATTGCTGTACCGTTACCAGGCTGGTGTACCCGGTGGTGTATTGCAGCTGCATGCTGATGCGCCTGATGGTCCGGTAATTGCTTCCCTGCCCCTGGCAGTTACAAAAAATGGATGGCAGATTGCCACGGTTCCCGCCGTGGCCATTGCCGGTACACATGATTTTTACCTTACGTATAAAAACCGCAATCTTAAAAAGCCTGATGATACAGGCGCCACTTTCGACTGGTTTTATTTTACCGATCCTTTTCCGGGCAAACAGGCGCCCGGTTATGAAGATGCCAAAAAACGATACTGGAGTTTGTTAACCATGCCAGCGCCCACAACGCCGGTAATGATGGAAAATCCCGATGGCATGCAGCGAATTTCCAATGTTTTTGAAAGAGGCAACTGGATGGTGAAAGGGGATGTAGTAACTCCCGGTACACCACATGCGCTGAATGCGCTGCCGGCCAATGCGCCCAATAACAGGCTGGGACTGGCCATGTGGCTGACCAGCAACCAAAACCCGCTTACTGCAAGAACCATGGTAAACCGGGTATGGGAGCAATTGTTTGGTACCGGCCTGGTGGAGACCCTGGAAGACCTGGGTACACAGGGCATACCACCTACACATGCGGCACTGCTGGATTATCTGTCGTATAAATTCATGTATACCTATAAATGGGATATTAAAAAAATATTGAAGGAAATAGTGATGTCTGCCACTTACCAGCAGGATTCAAGGGTATCAAAAGAAGCGCTCGAAAAAGATCAGGCCAATAAATACTATGCACGTGGGCCAAGGGTGCGTTTGTCTGCAGAACAGATACGCGACCAGGCATTGGTGGTAACAGGGTTGATGAGCGAAAAAATGTTTGGTCCAAGTGTAATGCCTTACCAACCTGATGGTATCTGGCGTTCACCCTATGATGGACGTAAATGGGAATTGAGTGAGGGAGAGAACAAGTACCGCCGCGCCGTATATACTTACTGGAAAAGAACAGCACCTTATCCTGCGATGCTCACTTTTGATGGGGTGGCAAGGGAGGTTTGCACCGCCAGGCGCATTCGTACCAATACTCCATTGCAGGCGTTAGCAGCATTGAACGACGATGCATATCTTGATATGGCAAGAAAATTTGCAGCAAGGCTGGAACGGGCATTACCTAAAAACCCGCAACAACAAATTACCATTGCCTATGAGCGTGCTGCGGGTCATGCCATAGAAGCGCCGGCTCTTACTACACTGATGAAATTGTACCAGGGAGCTTTGGAGAAATTTAAATCAAGCCAGGAAAAAGCCTGTGAGATGGCGGGCAGTTATGCTGTAAAAGAAGACACGGCTGCAGCCGCGGCACTGGTAGTGGTAATCAATACAATTTTGAATTTAGATGAGGTGGTAACCAAGAATTAGCGACCAATGGTCTGACGTCCGCGTCTGACCATTCCTGTTTTGAAAAGCAAATAAACATGACGCAGAAAGAATTACACAATCAACGGCTGGCAAAGGAAGCTGCTAACGCCTACCTGCAAATGCATACGCGCCGGCATTTCTTAAAGGAAAGTGCCATGGGCCTGGGCGCATTGGCCATGGGTTCGCTATTTGCGGGATGCGGTGGCAAAACATCTACCAATAATCCGGTGGTGTTTGATGCAACCCATCCGTTGGCACCAAAGTCACCGATGTTTCCGGGCCGTGCTACTTCCGTTATTTACCTGCACATGGCGGGCGCTCCTTCACAACTGGAATTATTTGACTACAAACCAGATTTAATGAAACTGGATGGCCAGGATTGCCCGCAGTCTTTGCTGGAAGGGAAACGTTTTGCCTTTATACGTGGTGTGCCCAAGATGCTGGGACCGCAGGCCAATTTTAAACAACGCGGGCAGAGTGGGTTATGGATAAGTGATCACCTGCCGCATTTGTCTACCATAGCAGATGAGATTACATTGCTGAAAGCGGTAACTACCGACCAGTTTAACCATGCCCCTGCACAATTGCTGATGCATACGGGTACGCCCCGCCTGGGCAGACCCAGTATGGGCAGCTGGATAACCTATGGCCTGGGTACAGAGAATCAGAACCTTCCCGGCTATGTGGTCTTAACCTCCGGGGGTAAAAACCCCGATGCAGGAAAGAGTGTCTGGGGCAGTGGTTTTTTGCCCAGTGTTTACCAGGGCGTGCAATGCCGCAGCGAAGGGGATCCGGTACTGTTCATCAATGATCCCGGTGGTATGGATCGTGATTTGCGAAAAGCGTCTATTGATGCTATTAATGAAGTAAACCAGCAGCAATACGAAGATTATAAGGATCCGGAAATATTATCGCGCATTGCACAGTATGAAATGGCGTACAAGATGCAGGTATCTGTTCCGGAAGTTATGAATATCAATGATGAACCTGCCTACATTCATGAGATGTATGGCACCAAACCCGGTAGCGGCAGTTTCGCCAATAATATTTTGCTGGCGCGGAAACTGGTAGAAAAAGGAGTGCGTTTTGTGCAGCTGTTTGATTGGGGATGGGACAGTCATGGTACCAGTGCCGATGGCGCAGTAGACATTGGCCTGGTAAACAAATGCCGCACGGTAGACAAAGCCATTACGGCGCTGCTGATGGATCTGAAGCAAAGGGGTATGCTGGAAAATACGCTGGTAGTATGGGGCGGCGAGTTTGGAAGAACGCCCATGCAGGAAAACCGTGGCGGTAAAACAATGCCGTTCAAAGGGAGGGATCATCATACAGAAGCATTTACCATGTGGATGGCCGGCGGCGGTATAAAAAAAGGATACAGTTACGGAGAAACAGATGAGATTGGCTATAGTGCCATCAGCGGCAAAGCAACACCGTTTGATATACAGGCAACCATTTTAAACCAGTTGGGCTTTGATCATGAGCAACTGACCTACCAGTTCCAGGGCCGGCCTTTCAGGCTGACCGATGTGGCGGGGAATGTGATTAATGATATTATTGCGTGATTTTTTACCACATAGCATCATAGAGGTTATAGAAAAGTAAGATGATGTTTTGTTACAACCGCCGCTGTTGGTGTTTTCACCAACAGCTACAAACATGAACTTTATTCATTAATAAGCAGCATGCCAATTAACCGACGGAAATTTATAGGGCTCAGCACTTCTGCCAGCACTGCCCTGCTATTATCATCTTTAGATACATTTTCTTCTACTCATCAACCGACATTTAATATGGACAGCAAGTTTGAACTGATTATCATGGGCACCAGCTGGGGCTTTGAAGGCAGCGTAGATGCTTTTTGTGCAAAAGCAAAAAAGGAAGGCTATAACGGAATTGAAATGTGGTGGCCATTGAATAAGAAAGACCAGGATGAATTGTTTGCAGCATTGAAGCAGTACCAGCTGCAGATAGGTTTTCTCTGCGGCGGTTCACAATCCAATCCTGCGGAACACCTCGCCAGCTTTAAAAAAATGATTGATGCCGCTGCTGCCAATACGATGCAGCGCCCGCTCTATATCAATTGTCACTCTGGCCGCGATTATTTCACGTATGAACAGAATAAGTTATTTATAGATCATACTACCGCGCTGGCAAAGCAAACCGGCATCACCATCTGTCACGAAACCCACCGCTCCCGGATGATGTTTGCGGCACATACTACCCGTGGATTTATTGAAAAAATTCCGGAACTGAAACTAACTTTCGATGTCTCGCACTGGTGCAATGTGCATGAAAGCTTACTGCACGACCAGGAAGAAACCGTACAACTGGCGCTTTCACGCGTAGAGCATATTCATGCGCGTATCGGTCACCCCGAAGGCCCACAGGTAAACGATC
>JANPGT010000786.1:0-18528 GCA_031424135.1 Chitinophagaceae bacterium | reverse complement strand
ACGAACCAGGATGTGTATTTATGAAAGTTTGCATAAAACCGATCGTCTTGGTTGTGTTGGTCTGGTCAAGCTCAACTTTGGGCGATTGTTTATAATAAGTATACGCTCTCATGTAATCCATTTCCTCAGAATATTTACTATTCGGAAATACCTCAACAAAAGATTTGAACAAATTTTCCGCGCTCAAATAGTCTCGTAAATTGTACGTACAATATGCATACCTGTAGTAAATCTCCTCAAACCTGTCAGTTCCTTTAAAAATAGGAAACAGTTCCTCATACAACTGATGGGCAAAATTGTAGCTCTTTTTTTCATAATACTGATTTGCCATTTTCAATTTGTACTCGTAGTCTTTGCTCTTTTGTACTTTACTGAAATTGGAACAACCAGAAAATCCAAGCCCTAAAATGATCAGTGTAACTATAATTCTCATAAAGGTGTGCAAAGTTAATTGTTTTGGGCAAAAGTGAAAGGAAAATATCATCCTTCCAAAAGCATCTAGTTAATGATAATATAAAAACCCTCCCAAAAGGGAGGGCTTATATAGTTATTAGCAAAAATTGGTATTATTTCTTCTTTCTCAGGTTAGGATGAGGGGCAGGTACTGTGTTTGGACCTTCTTCACTTGTACCATCTTTCAAATCAATGGTATTGCCATCTCCTTCGCCCAAACCGAATTTAAAGATAAAGCGGTCTTCGCTGATACCTTCTTTTTCTACCAGGTACTTAATTACGGCGTTAACCCTATCCCAGCTTAACTGCTGAGCCACTTTGCTGCTTTCGCCATAACCGCTAACGGCTACTTTACAGCTTGCGTTATTGCGCATTTTTTCTGCTACAGCTGCCAGAACAGCCTGTGCATCTTTGCTCAATGTTACAGAACGGCCTGTAAATGAAACACTTGGCAAATCACCGATACCGCAACTGCGCTTTCCACCGAAATAACCACTGTCCAGTTTAGCCTGCAGCTCTGCGCAACAAGCAGGAGGAGGACATTTACCAACACCGTCAGCATCTACCGGCTGGCACTGCGTTGGGGTAATCAGTTCTTTATCTTTCAGGTCAGGTACACCATCACCATCTGTATCTTTGCTAACACCATGAGTATCAACTGGTGCGCCAGCTGGTGTGTTAGGTTCGTGGTCAAACTGGTCGGTAACACCATCGCCATCAGCATCATCCAATACTGGTTTTGGCAGTTTCATGTGACGTGGAGCATTGATTTCGTTGTAAGCATAATCCAGCGGATTAGCCCACCATAAAGGCTCAACAGACTTCTTACCGAGGTTATAGTTTAAACCAACAGAGAAGAAGTTGTAAGAATCAAAATCACGGGTCATAGCCGGTACGGACAAGCCCCCTGGCAAATACTGGTTTTCCTGCCACTGCTGACCATCCAGCAAGTCTGTTTTAATAGAAGTAAACCTTTCCTCAATAGCCAGGTTAAATTTGTTAGAGAGTTTGAAAGCCATACCAACACCCAGTTGAAATGAAGGTTTAAAGGATTTCCCAAACAGTTTAGGCTGCAGGGGATCCGCTTCGGCATGCGTTTCGTAAGACTTATCCATGCCGGCTTTCAGGATTTTCTTTACATCCTTGCGGTTAGAATAAGAACCGGAGGAAGTACCGTTAAACAACGCAGTGTAAGGTGCGCCGGCACTGTTTTTTGCATTGATATAGGTGTCGTAAATAGAACCGCCTATACCACCAAATGCATAGATATTAAACCCTGTTTTTGCCTTGTGAAACCGAACATTGTTCAATGTTACAACTCCCTGTAAGCTAAGGTCCTGTATGGTTGTTTTGTAATTGTAGAAAACACGATCTCCTGCTGCCGCATTATAACCCGCACCAACCCAGCTGGTATTTTTGGTATATCCCTGTGAAGAACTGAAGTTTAACCCTCTTGCACGGTTCCAGGTATATTCAGCACGCAGAGAGAATACATAACCCAGGGCTTTACGGACATGCAAACCGAAACCGCCTGTAGGGAACACTGAACGCACATCGCCCGCTACGCTTGAAACACCGCCCTTTATACCTATTTCCCACTGGTTGCGGGGTTTGGCAGGAAAAGGATAAGCATTATTCAAAAATTCATTGTGCTGAGGTTGCCTTTTGGCCGGTATCAGAGAAGAATCCTTAACATCATACCCTGTCTGCACCTGCGCAAACGAGGCCGATGCAAAGAGGCATATGATGCCAGATAAAAAAACATTCTTTTTGCTTGCCATAACTGATTTTTATGAAGATTTAATACGAATACGAAATACCATTGCCGTGCAAAAATATCATTTAGTTAAAATATACCAAATTTTTTTCGTAAATGAATTGAATGCATGTTGTTGCATTTCATAGTTTTGAGACAACCCTGAGCTTAAATATGTTGCACAATCCATATTTAAAACCTGAATATTGTAATTTGCCGGTTCTTTACTAAAAATGAAACTTCCACCACCCGTTATAGCCAAGGAGTTAGAAATCTTTGAAAAAGTCTTCAAAGAATCGGTAAAAAGCCATGTTTCCCTGCTGGATACCATCATGCGCTATATCGTAAAACGCAAAGGTAAACAGTTGAGGCCCATGTTTGTACTTCTTGCCGCCAAGCTTACCGGTGATATTAATGACAAAACCTACCGGGCTGCCTCACTCGTAGAATTACTACATACGGCCACCCTGGTACATGATGATGTAGTGGATGAATCTTACGAACGGAGGGGGTTTTTCTCTATCAATGCACTCTGGAAGAACAAAGTGGCCGTTTTGGTAGGCGATTATTTATTGTCGAAAGGCCTGCTGCTTTCGCTGGACAATGACGATTTTGAAGTATTAAAAATTCTTTCACACGCCGTAAAACAGATGAGCGAGGGCGAATTGCTGCAAATTGAGAAAGCCCGCAACCTCAACCTGCAGGAAGATATCTACTTTGAAATCATTAAAAATAAAACCGCCTCACTACTGGCCTCTTCCTGCGCCGCCGGGGCTTACTCCAGCAGCCAGGACCAGCTGGCAGCTGCCAAAATGCGGCAGTTTGGCGAATGGGTGGGCATCGCTTTCCAGATAAAAGACGATCTTTTCGACTATGGCAACGAAGATGTAGGCAAACCCACCGGCAATGATATCAGGGAAAAAAAGCTGACACTGCCGCTTATTTATACCCTTAACCACTGCGCCCCTTCCCTGAAAAAAGAGCTTATTTACATCATCAAAAATGAAAACCGCAGGAAGGAAAAAGTAAACCATGTTATTGAAATTGTGAGAAAAAGCGGGGGCATTGCCTACAGCCAGCAGAAGATGGAAGAATACCGCGACAAGGCCCTGGGTTTATTGTACGAGTTTACAGATTCAGAAGTAAGAAAGACGCTGGAAGAACTGGTGCGTTACACTACCGACAGAAAATATTAAACGCGGCCAGGTAACAACAGAACCTTATCCTTTATGCATAAAAGATGGAACATACTGAACGCACCGGAACAGGCGGTGCAGGAATTGCAGCGCCAGCTGAAAATCAGTCCCGTTGCCTGTAAAATACTTGTTCAGAGAGGCATTGAAAGCTTTGAAACTGCAAAAAATTATTTCAGACCGCAACTGCAACAGCTGCACGATCCCTGGCTGATGAAAGATATGCGTCTGGCTACTGACAGAATTTTCAGCGCTTTCGAAAAAAAAGAGAAAATACTGGTCTTTGGCGACTACGATGTAGACGGCACTACATCCGTTGCCTGCATGTACCAGTTCCTGCAAAAAATATATACTCCCGGCCTCGTAGAATTTTACATCCCGCACCGCTACCGCGAAGGTTACGGTATTTCTACAATGGGGATTGATTTTGCAAAGGAAAATGGGTACACACTTATTATCTCGCTGGATTGCGGCATCAAATCGGTTGATCTTATCCGTTACGCAAAAGAGCTGTCGATTGATTTTATTGTTTGCGATCACCACCTGCCGGAAAAAGAATTGCCGCCGGCCATTGCTATCCTGAATCCCAAACAGGTGGACTGCCCCTACCCTTACAAAGAACTATGTGGTTGCGGTATTGGTTTTAAATTAATCACTGCCCTGGCACAGCTGCTGCAGCTGCCTGCAGAAGACTATTACTGTTATCTTGACCTGGTGGCCACCGCCATTGCGGCCGATATTGTACCCATGACCGGCGAAAACAGGATACTGGCATTTTATGGCCTGCAGAGAGTCAATGAAAAATCCTGTAACGGTATTAAAGCCCTTGTAGAACTCAGCGGCATTCAAAAAACAACACTGCAGATAACCAACCTGGTGTTTGTAATAGCACCCAGGGTAAATGCGGCCGGCAGAATGGACGATGCCCGGAAAGCGGTACTGCTTTTTGTAGAACCCGATTATCAGAAAGCGCTTGAATACGCGGCGATGCTGCACAGCGATAATACCGACCGAAAAGAAGCTGACAGCAATATCACCGGCGAAGCACTTGCGCTGATTGAAGCAGATGAAATACTGGTAAACCGCAATTCAACCGTGCTGTACCAGCCGCACTGGCACAAGGGTGTTGTAGGCATTGTGGCTTCGCGCCTGATTGAAAAATATTACCGGCCTACCGTAGTGCTTACAAAAAGTGGCGATGTAGTAGCCGGCAGCGCCAGGAGTGTACCGGGCTTCAACCTTTACGAAGCCATCTATGCCTGCCGGGAGCATTTGCTGGGTTACGGCGGCCACTTTGCCGCCGCCGGTATGACGCTGCTGCCCGAACAGGTGGCGCCCTTCAGCCAGAAATTTGAAGAAGTAATTACCGCTACCATTACCCAGGAATTATTAACCCCAGTAATTGTAATTGACGCAGAAATACGTTTTAGTGCCATTAACCAGATACTGTATAATATCATTGCACAAATGGAGCCTTTTGGCCCGGAAAACCTTCGGCCCGTTTTTGTGGTACGCGGCGTAACAGACAATGGCTGGTCAAAAATTGTAAAAGAAGAACACGTAAAATTTTCACTTCAGCAGGACAATATCGTTTTCAGCGGTATTGGATTTGGCATGTCAGATAAGTTTGAACTGCTGCAGTCGAAGCTGCCGCTGGATGTCGTTTTTACGCTGGATGAAAATGAATGGAATGGCAATAAAAGCCTTCAGCTGAAAGTGATTGACTGTATGCTTTCCGGTGGTTAATTTTTAAAAGTTGGGCACCATGATTGACGGTTACCCCCGCCCTGGCCATAAAAACCCTGGTTTACCACAGCAAACTCTATAGCTCCACGGGCACTGTTATAGTTACTGAGTGTGGAAGTTGTAACATCGTAAGTAAATGTCATCCTGAGCATTTTCCATTGAAATCCAATCATAGGAATAAATGCATCACCCGCACGGTAATATAAGCCTCCCGACAATTGTATTTCTCCATCGCCGCTGAGATTGTAATTGGCATTCAGCCCGCCTACCAGTTCGCTGGCACCTGCCTGGTTGGTGTAATAGGCCATAGGGTTGATAATTACCATATCATTCACCTTAAAGCTGCTGTTCACAAAACCAATATAACGGGGCGCCAGGCGGTTGTCGTAGCCGGTAGTATTATCAAAAAAACTTTCCTTGGGCTTATTCAAATGATGCACAGAAAAGCCGCCGTTAATATATATTTTATCGCTGGGGAAATAAGCATAATTCAAGCCTGCCTGCACATCCAGGTAGTTGATAGAAGTACTGTTAAATACCGCTGATGTAGGCACCCCCGCATCAAAAAAACCGGTGGCTTTATTGAACTGGTCAGGGAATTTCAATTGTGTGGGATCTACCCGCTTATTAGCCCAACCTACATTGAATCCGGCGGTAATAAGGCTTCCTAAACCCACCTGCTGGTGATAGGCCAGCGATCCATATACCTTGGTAGAAGTAAGGTTCCCACTGCCTGCTACATCCCTTAAAACAGCGCCGCCTACACCCATCCAGCCATTTTCAAAACGATCACGGAATACCTGCGCATCGCCCCAGACACTTATTGTTTTGTAAGGGGCGCCCAGTATATTCACCCACTGACTGCGGTAATTGGCACCAATCCGGTAATCTGCATCCGGTATAAAACCGGTATTGGCCGGGTTGGTGGTAAGTGGCGAATTAAAAAATTGCGAAAAATGCAGATCCTGCGAGAATGATACAAAAAAAGAAAACAACCATGCCGCTAAAAAGACAGCTTTTTTATACCCGGCATTAGCCCTTTGTGGCATCTTAATTACAACCTGCCCCACACCGGATGCGGGGTCGCATACTTGTACGGAAGAAACAATTGTCACCTGCAGGCTGCTGTTCTCACTCATTGCTTTTTCTTTATAGGTCTCCATAATCTGGTCATTCAACCCTGGCTATAATACATCCTGTTATCTTAATAACGTAATATCTCCCTTTTTAGTTGCCCGGGTACCATCTGTAAACTCTACTTCCAGGGTATAGGCATATACATCCATTGGCTGAATTACCCCCTTAAACTTACCGTCCCATCCAATACGCTGGCTGCTGCTTTGAAAAACCAGGTTGCCAAAACGGTTATAGATACGCCAGTTCATCCGGCCAATGGCAAATCCCCTTACATATACCACACTATTGGATCCGGGGGAAAGTGGGGTAAATGCATTGGGCAGATCCAGCCTTGGCGTTACAATCACCATGATACTGTTGATGGCAGTATCCGGGCATCCTGCTGCATTGTACGCTATCAGCATTGCTTTAAATGTGCCGCTGGTATTGTACTGGTAATCAAACGCTGCTCTGCTGGTGGTGAGCAGTGAATCCCCATCGCCAAAGAGCCATTTGAACCTTACTGCATCTGATGAAGAATTATTGGTAAATGTATTGGGTGTATTCTCCTGTGGTGTTACCGGTGAATAGGTAAACGCTGCTGTGGGCTTCACGCTCATGGTAATGCTACTGGTAATGGAATCTATCTTGTTACAGGTAGAAGTATCTGTTGCCACCAATTTTATTGTGTATTGACCGGGCTGGGTATAAAGGTGAGATACTGTAGCGCCATTATCTGTTACAGGTGGCGTGCCATCACCAAAATCCCATACAAAATTGGTGCCCGCCAGTGAAGTGTTTTCAAACACAGCATTATTGGGAATACATCCCAGCGGAGGGGTTTCAAACTGCGCTTTTACCAATGGCGACACCCTTAATAAAAGGGTATCTGCATCGGGTGCATTACAGTAATTGGTATCCGGTAAAGACAGTACCACTTTATAAGTTCCCGGTGCAGCATAATTATGGGTAATCGCTGCCGGACCTGAAGTCACTTTTGGTGTTCCATCGCCAAAGTCCCACACAAACGAAGCGTTGCCAAAAGGAATGGCTGTAGGCGAGGTGGTAGAGGTATTGTTAAACTGGTACGACAAAGACTGGCAGGGCTGCAATTTATTGGCAACAAAACTAAGGTAAGCTTCATTGTTTCTTACCCTGATGGTAGTATACACGGTGTCGCGGATATTACAGGTAGTAGAATCAATACCTACCAGCATTACCTTGTAGTCTCCTACTGCAAAGTAAGTATGCTGGATATCAAAATTGCTTGTCTTTATTGTCGGGGTGCCATCTCCAAACGTCCACTCATAACTGGTGGCGTTTCTTACCGTATCCCTGAAATCAACCGTTAGCGGCACGCAACCCGAGGTATCAAATGAGCCATTTATAAAAGCCCTTACGCCAGCACCTACGCCGGCAAAGTTGAAGGCTATCTTTACTACGCCCAGGTTACAGCCATTTCCCCTGGTGCCGTTAAATGGCGCCACCACATTGGGCGTTGTTGGGTAGGGCGGGTTCGGCTTGCCGTTGGCATTGTCTCCCTCACAATTGGCGCAGATGGCCTGGTATATCACGCCCTGCTTATCATACCTGCTGGTACCGCCGTCTACGTGTTCCCCAAAGCCGCTGGGCCCTGCGCCCCCCTGTCCGAAGAATGTACCGTACAAGAGGGAAGCCGCATTTTTCCGTATTACGATAAAATAGAAATCCTTGTTGTCAGTAATGTTTTTTATCGCTCCTGCGCTAATGGGCATGCCATTGGTACCCGCCTGGGTAAATTCATCGGTGCCGGAACCAGGAAAAGGCGAGCCGCCCCAACCAGACACGTATACGTTTTCGCAACGGTCCACCAGGAAAGCCACAGGTGAAATATTAGGATTTGGCGACTGGCTGTTGCCGCTGCCAAATACGGTGGAGTATACATAATCCGAAAGATCAGGTTTCAGCTTTGCAATAAACTGCCTGGAGCCGGGATTGCTGTAAGTAGCATTCACTACCGGCCAGTTACCTTCGGAAATACCCATCACATAAGGAAACCCAAATTTGTCGAATTTAATACCATAGATAGCATCATAACTGGTGGTACCCAGGTAAGTAGTGGAAATGATGCCACTGCCGTTGCTGGCAATTATTGACACGAAACCATCCGGTGGAGGATCGGCAATAGCGGAATTCAGGGCTGGTTGTTTAACCCCCGTTTTGGGACCCGGAAAATCTGTACTGGTGGTAGTACCCGCCACATACAGGTTACCGGAAGCAGGGCTGATGTCCATCACAAACACACCATCATCTCCTTTGCCGCCCATGTAAGAACTGAAAATAATATTGCTGCAACTGGGATCGATTTTAAGAATTACGCCATCCTGCAGGCCGGCCAGTGTACCCTGAAAGGCGTTCACCATGGGGAAATTGGTAGACTGAGTCTGCGTAGCAACATAGATATTATTGGCTCCGTCCAGTATCACCTCTCCCCTTGAATCATCTCCGTAAAACCGCAGGGTCCTGGTTCGTTTTGCCGGAGCAGCACTGCCACGCTGGTCTTCAATATTGGCTGCATCGATGCCAGAACCACCCACGCGCATGGAGCCAATCAGCGCCGTACCCGCAGCATTGAATTTTGCTACAAATAAATCTGCGCCTGTGTTACCAGCCGCAACAACTGCTTTACCCGGAAAATTGGTTGAATAGGTGCGCCCCATCATTACCAGGTTGCCCTGCCCGTCTGCAATCATACTGAGTGGGTAATCATCACCGGTACCTCCCAGATAGGTGCTGTACAGCCTGGTAGTACCATCTGTACTGAACCTTGTTAACCCAATATCCCAATGCCCTCCGCCGGGCGTCTGCTGGTAAGCGCCGGATGTTAAAGGGTATCCATTCTGCTGCACAATACCGCCGCCAAAAAGGCTGCCGTCGGGACCGGGCGTAGCCGTAAAACCCCAGTTATCGGAAGTACTTCCGCTGAAAGAAGAAAAGATAACAGTGGGGTCAATAATTAAGGGGCTGGTTGCTGAATAGGATTTTATTTTAAACCTTACCGTGTTGCCATTCACAATCTCGTACCTGCAGCTAACTTCTGTTTTGCCCGATTTATCGAACTGGTAACTGTAGGGCGCCAGTTCCTTTACATCGCCCACAGAAGTCTTTACATAAAGCAGCCCGCTTTTTATGGCCAGTTTATCCGCCCCTTCATATTTCAACAGAATATTACCCACGTTGGCACCGGGGTTCACTACAATATCATATTTCAGTGTGCCATTATCGGAGTAATAACGTACATCTATACCCGGGTACATATTGTGATAGGTTACACCTTTGTAAATTTTACAATTGCTGGCCCACCTGGAAGGATCATTTCCGGTAAAATAATTATTAAAAGATTCCTGTTGTTTTTCAGCTTTTATCTGTACGTCTTCGCTGGCGCCTTCAAAACTAACTTTGTAGGCATGTGAGCGCATCAGCAAAGGGCTGTTGGCTGCCTGCACCGCATTGGTAACGGAAACGGTTCCGGAAGCTGTGCGGTTATTGGCATTGGTGGTATTGCTTCCGGTATTGGAAGCATCAGTTGCAGCTGCATGATTACCAGCTGCACCATGACTAAGCTGGTGCAGGCGCCTGAGATCATCCTGGTTATTCAGCACAACAGTAAAACCTTTTTTCTCCAGGAAAAAAGAGCCTGTTCCCACATCGCCCATAAATTTTACCTGGCTGTTCCATTGCCCCTTATTTTCTATAAAATCAAAATTTGCTTTCTGCGCCGCCAGGCGGAAAGTGATAAGGCAGGATAGAAAGAGGATAATATGCTGTAGTGTCTTCAAAGTTTATCTAATTTACCTGTTTTAAACGTTAATTACCCCTAAATCTTATCAGCTCTTTACAAAGGTAACCGCAGATTTTACCTGCGGCAAACAGTAGTTTTACCACCTAATCCTGTTTTAATACGATGCTTTATCTACGAGATTTTGCTCCAGGCCGTTTTACCTTTCTGAGACTGCAGGAAATGCTTCAGGGGCAAATTTTCAGCCAATACCAAATCAGGATCTTTATCAAGTATTCTTTCCGCTATTTCTCTGGAAATCTGCAGCAGGGGCCTGTCCAGTACAATGCTTGCCAGTTTGAAGTTCAGCACCCCGCTTTGTCTGGTACCTTCAATATCACCAGGGCCTCTTAGTTCCAGGTCCTTTTCTGCTATCTTAAAACCATCATTGGTAGCACACATCACTTTAATACGTTCTCTTGCCTCTTTGGTTGGTTTCATACCTGTTAATAAGATGCAAAAACTCTGCTCAGCACCACGCCCCACCCTACCACGTAACTGGTGCAATTGCGACAAACCGAATTTTTCTGCGCTTTCAATGACCATTACCGAGGCATTGGGTACGTTTACCCCCACCTCAATCACCGTAGTAGCCACCATTATCTGCGTATCGCCGGATACAAAGCGCTGCATATTCGTATCTTTTACATCAGACTTCTGTTGCCCGTGCACCATACTGATCCAGTACTTTGGCTCCGGGAAAAAGGCTTTCACATTTTCATACCCGCGCATCAGGTTTTCAAAGTCCAGCTTGGCAGATTCTTCAATCAAAGGGAAAATAATATAGGCCTGCCTTCCTTTTGCCAGTTCCGTCTTTATAAATTCCAGCACTTTGGTGCGATCATATTCAAAACGATGGGCGGTAGTTATTGGTTTCCGTCCGGGCGGCAGTTCATCAATAACGCTGTAATCAAGATCTCCGTAAGCCGTCATGGCCAGGGTTCTTGGGATAGGTGTTGCCGTCATGACCAGTATATGTGGCGGTACCGTTGCTTTCTTCCACATTTTGGCCCGCTGTTCTACGCCAAACCGGTGTTGCTCATCTACGATTACCAGGCCCAGGTTCAGGAACTGTACGGCTTCTTCAATTACGGCATGGGTACCTATCAGGAAGTGCAGGCTGCCATCTGCCAGGGCAGCCAGTAATTTGGTGCGGGCGGCTTTTTTAGTAGAACCGGTTAGTAATTCTACCCTTACCGGCATGTCCTTCAGCAATTCTTTTAAGCCATTGTAGTGCTGGTTGGCAAGTATCTCGGTGGGCGCCATCAGGCAGCTCTGAAACCCATTATCGGCCGCCAGCAGCATGCATAATAAAGCTACAATCGTTTTACCACTTCCTACATCGCCCTGCAGCAGGCGGTTCATCTGTTTGCCCTGGGCGGTATCTATCCTTATCTCCTTCAGCACCCTTTTTTGTGCCCCTGTTAATTCAAAAGGCAGGTATTGTTTATAAAATGAATTGAATAGGTCGCCCACCTGGCCGAAAACATTTCCTTTTGAATAGCGGTGCCGCTGCGCTTTTACCAGGCTCATTCTTACCTGGGCAATGAACAACTCTTCAAATTTCAATCTTTGCACCGCCCTTTCATATAATTCGGGCGAGCTGGGAAAATGCACCTGGCGGTAAGCAGCAGGCCTGGGCAGAAACTTTAATTGAGTGACAATAGCTGCAGGCAGATTTTCAGGAATATCTTTTTCCTGCAGCATGCCAAAAAGCGCATAAGTGAGCTTTCCTATCTGCCTGGCCCCCATCCCCTTTATTTTTAATTTTTCCGTCGTCGGATACACCGGTTCCAGGAAGCTTTTGCCCTCGCTTTTTTCGCGGGTAAAAGACTCTATTTCCGGATGCGATATCTGTGGCATTCCGTTAAAAAAACCTGCCCTGCCATATACCAGGTAGTCATTGCCCAACTGCAGCGTTTTTTGCACCCAGTTGGCCCCCTGGAACCACACCAGCTCTATAGTACCGCTGCTGTCTCTGAGGTTGGCTACCAGGCGGCGGCCACGCTTTTCACCTATCATGTCAAGACTTATCAGCTTACCAGCTACCTGTATATATTCTGTTTGAGGGGTGATCTCCCTGATAAGGTTGATCTTTGTTTTGTCTACATGCCGGTGGGGGAAATGCTCCAGCAAATCAGCAAATGTAAAAATACCCAGCTCCTTTTTCAGGATATCGCCACGTTGCGGCCCTACCCCTTTCAGGTATTCTATGGGACTGGCTAATATAGAGTTATTGTGGCTGATGGCTTATTTTAAAACAAAAATAAGGGCTGCAGACCGGAACTTTCTCAACCCCCTGCCACCTTGTTTTTATATCTCAATTTATACGCTTAGTTTTGAGACCAAACCTTCATCGTAACTAATGCGACCGATTTTTATACCGGCCAATATAAAAGAACACAATCTATCAAACGGCCTTTTGGCGGCCCGCCTTGAAAACATACGTACTGGTTTTCAGCAATTACTGGCAGGTCCACCAGAGGTAAGCGTGGTGATACCTGCTTATAACGAGGAAGAATCCATTCTTAAAACCCTGTCATCGCTTTCAAAATCAGTTACACGGCGTTCCGTAGAATTCATTGTAGTTAACAATAATTCAAAAGACACTACTGCTGCCATTGCGCACAGTACCGGGGCCCGCTGCATACTGGAACCCCGGCAAGGCATTACCGCTGCCCGCAATGCCGGCCTGGTGGCTGCCCGGGGTAAATACGTGTTAAATGCAGATGCGGATACCCTTTATCCGCCCGACTGGATGGAGCAAATGGTGACACCGCTGGACGACGAAAAAGTGACCTGCGTATACGGCCGCTTTTCTTTTTTACCCACTGCAGGCACACCCCGCCTGCTGTACTTTTTTTATGAATACATCGCGGGTTTTATGCGCTGGTTCAACAGAACATTCAGGGAAGAAGCCGTAAATGTGTATGGGTTCAATTCGGGCTTCAAAAAAGAGCAGGCGTTGCAGGTAAACGGATTTGACCATCCACCTGGCGCCAACGAAGATGGCTGGCTGGCGCTGAAACTGCGTGAAAAAGGTTTTGGGAAAATACAGTACATAACAAAGACCAGGGCACTGGTATGGACCACCGACCGCCGTATACAGCAGGACGGCGGACTGGTAAAAGGATTTATTAAACGCGTTAAACGTATTGTTACCAACAACAGTAAATACGGCGGGCAATCAGCCGGCTAATGGAATTAAGTACGCTGGCTTACACTACAATTTTAGGGCTGTCTATCATGAAGTAATATACTTTGTTGCAGTTAATGTTACAACCACGGCATCAAGTCTTACAACTTATAGTTTTCTGCTTAAAACTTATTACTTACCACTTATTACTTAAAACTTACAACTTCTTCTTCACGTACACCTCCACCCATGCCTGTATAGAGGGCTTACGCGGGGCGGTGAATACATCTACGCGGTCGTAATATTGCAGCAGGCTGTCTCTTACCTGGAAGGGATAAAAATTATTCAGGAAGGGAATGTATTCAAACAGTACCAGGTCATAATAATTATTTTTGATGCGGCCGCAGAACATATCCGTTTGCTGCTGAAACATGCCCACCCCTTTGTGAAACCACAATGGATACTCCGGGCTTTGCTCCAGCCCAAACTTCATTTCGTAGGCCAGCGGGGTAAGCTCCGTCATGTTCAGCACCTTCAGCTGCTTATTGCTTTTCACCATATCCATGTTCATAATTCTTTCTATGCCATCTACTGTGGGGCCGGGCAAAAGCATTTTTTTAAACGAGGCGAGTTTGGGCGTGCGCCATTGACTCATGGGCACATCAGATGTATCTGGTTTTTGAATAAGGTAAGTATTCTTATTTACAATGCCATCGGTATTCTCAATAGCAGGGGCAGGTTTCACAATGTATTTCGAAAGGTATTTCCAGTACACATTGCTCCACCACAATACCATACCCAGGCTGGCGATAACAATGGTTTTGAAAGAGTCAAAATTAACCGGAAGGTATTCAGACAAAAGAGAAAGTATAAATGCAATGGCAAAACTGTGAAAAAAGATATTATTGTCTGCCGGGATATAGCTGGTGGTCTGAAAAATAGCAGCCTCTGCCAATATACCCAGGGTAAGCAGCGTAAACACCATGGCCTGCTTATTGTTCCAGTATTGCCCGAAAGATTTGATTTGCGCCAGCAGCAGCAGCACGATGACAAAAAGATAAAACCTTATCCAAGGAGAAAAATTAAAAAAGTCTTCTGCAATATCTCCTACGGAAAACCTTGAAATATGCGGCGGCTGCCCGTGGTTGAACCAGTACCCGAACCGGTATTGCAGAAAAGGTGCTATCATTAAAAAACCGGTGGCCAGCAGGCCGCCTGCAAAAACAAAGGGCTGCTTCCAGTCTTTTTCATGTATGGCATTGTAAACAATCAGCACAAGGCAGATCAGCAGGGCAAGGCCGCCCCCATCCTGCTTGGTGAAAAAGGAAAAGAAAACAAACATGCCACTCAGCAGCAGCCAGGCATAACGCCGGCGTTTTCCTTCATTGAAAATAAATTTCATCATCATGGCCAGTGCTACCAGCTCATACACAATAACAGTATGGTTATACCAGGGCCAGTAATTGAAAAAAGAATAAGAAATAATAAACAGCAGCACGCTTAAAAAACGAACCCCGCCATTGACAGACAAGCTTTTTAATATGGAACGGAAAGACAAGCCGGCCACAATATTTAAAAACACCTGGGCCTTTACCAGGCTAATCAGGTAGGGACCAAATATTTTAAAAAAAATACCGGGTACTACCCAGTACATGTAACCCAGCGGTATGCCAAAATCTTTATAGGGCAGCTGGCCCAGGTACAACCGGTAAGCACCTTCGTAAGAGAGGAAGATGTTGATTCTGTAGGGAAATGTTCCAAAAAGGGGGAAAAAAGCCAGTACGACAATCAAAACAATTTCTCCTGCAGCCAGTAATTTTTTCATCAAAATGCAATTTCGCTTCTAAAATAGCAAACCCAGCCCATCCTGCAAAGTTCTATTGTACAGAATGCATTTATCCAGTATCTTGTCGGCCGAGTAAATAAACCTTATATGTCCCCTTACATTAAATTATTAAGGCCAAAAGACTGGGCCAAAAACCTTTTTCTGTTTTTACCGGTGTTTTTTGGGGGCAAAATATTTGACATACCCCGTATTGAGCACCTCATTGAAGCATTTTTTGCATTCTGCTTCGTGGCCAGCACGGTATATATTATCAATGATTACCGCGATATTGAAGATGATAAAAAGCATCCTAAAAAAAGATTCAGGCCCCTTGCATCCGGGCAGGTAAAGCCATTGGTGGCACTTATTATAGCCACGCTGTTACTCATAGCTGGTTTTACACTGGCTTATTTTGCAGACCCGGTATTCAGGTTCATTTTTATACTGGGTTTTTATTTTCTAATGAACATGGCGTATTCCCTGGGACTTAAAAACATTCCGATACTGGATATTCTTATTGTAGCCATTGGATTTTCACTGCGTGTAAAAGGAGGAGGCTATGTGGCAGATATTGATGTGTCGCCCTGGCTAAACCTGATGGTAATGTTACTGGCACTGTTCATGGCCATTGCGAAACGGCGCGATGATATTATTCTTAAAATGGAAACAGGTATAGATATGCGGAAGGCCATCAAGGGATACAATGTTGACTTTCTCAATACCATGCTTTCAATGTTCAGCGCGATTATTATTATGACGTATATTATGTATTGTGTATCTCCGCGGACAGTAAAAGGCCTGGAGACGTATCATTTATACTATACCTGCATTTTTGTAATTGCCGGGCTGATGCGGTACCTGCAGATTACACTCGTGCAGAACAAAGCAGGATCGCCCACAGATATTCTTTATAAAGACCGCTTTATCCAGGTTACAATTTTATTATGGGTAGCCAGTTTTGCAGCGCTGCTGTACTATAAAGACAATTCAATATTCAGCTAAGCCCATTGCCATGCATGAATTATAACCCACATTGCAATCAACACTTAAATTACCCCACCAACATGCCCACAGTATTAATTCTAGGAGCCGGATCTGATATAGCGATGGCAATAGCAAAAACATTTGCGCAAAATAATTATGCAGTACAGCTGGCAGCAAGAAATGCCGGCAGGCTGACGGCCTTCAAAACCGATGTACAACTGCGCCACAATGTTACCTGTACCACACACGAATTTGATGCCCTGCAGTTCAATACCCACCAGGCTTTTTTTGACCAGCTGGCCACTAAACCAGATGTAACGGTTTGTGTATTTGGTGTAATGGACGAAGAAGAACTGGCATTTAACGACTGGTCAGTAACGGAAAGAATGATTAACAGCAATTATACAGGCGCTGTTTCTATTCTGAACATTGTTGCCCGGTATTACCAGTCGCAAAAACAGGGATGTATTGCCGGTATCAGTTCAGTAGCGGGAGAAAGGGGCAGGCAGAGCAAACTCATTTACGGCAGCACAAAGGCTGCATTAACCGCCTACCTGGATGGCCTGCGGAACAAGCTGTTTAAAGACAATGTACATGTGGTAACAGTAAAGCCGGGTTTTGTATTTACCAGGATGACAGAGACACTGAATTTGCCCAAACCACTCACCGCTCAGCCGGAAGAAGTGGGTACGGCAGTGTACCAGGCTGTACAGAAAAAGAAAAATATTATTTATGTACGCTGGATGTGGCGCTGGATCATGCTGATTATTAAATGCATTCCTGAGTTCCAGTTTAAAAAAATGAAATTGTGAAAAACAGCATCGCTTTTTTTGATTTCGACGGTACTATCACCACGCACGACACTTTACTGGAAGTGATAAAATTTCACAAAGGCAGTTTCAGGTTTTACCTGGGTTTTATTATCAACGCCCCCTATTTACTGGCGTATAAGGCAGGTATTATTTCTAACCAGACCGCCAAAGAAAAAGTACTGCATTATTTTTTTGGCGGCATGCAGCTACCGGCCTTTCAGCAGCAGTGCGATGCATTTGCCGGTACAGCAATGCGCTCATTTATACGCCCTAAAGCAATGGAAGAAATACAGCGGCTGAAAGCTGCAGGTACCGTTGTAGTTATTGTTACCGCCTCCGCAGAAAACTGGCTGCATCAATGGTGCCTGGCCAATAACCTTTCGCTGCTGGGTACAAAACTGGAAGCAGTAAATGGAAGGCTAACGGGTAAAATAGACGGCCGCAATTGTCACGGAGAAGAAAAGGTGCACCGCATCAGGACCGGGTTTGACCTATCCCAATACGACGAGATTTTTTGTTACGGAGACACAAAAGGTGACAAGCCGATGTTACGGCTTGCCACCTTTTCATTTTATAAACCCTTCCGCTGATTATTGCTTCAGGATGGTCTTTGTAATTTTATACGCGTTGCCAATTTTAATCTCTACCAGGTAAAGCCCCGGTGTAAGATCCTGCACGTTAACCGCTGTCTGCAACAGGTTGTTGCTTTTCACAATGGTTTGCTGACGCACGTTATGGCCGGCTATATCATACAACGCTATATTCCCATTTCCCTTTATATCATTGCTGATAACCACTGAAAGTGCCGCCTGTGCAGGATTGGGATATACCCGTATTGCACCGGCATTGCTGCTAACTGCAACCAGTATTGTTTTTGAATAAGCGAACTGGCCATCCTTATCTACCTGCTTCAGGCGATAGTAACAATTGGCTGCGGGTGCTTTTGCATCTGTATAGGAATAAACAGCAGCTGCATTGCTGGTGCCTGCACCGTTTACCCGGCCAACGGCTGCAAACTGACTACCGTCCTGGCTTCTTTCAATTGAGAAATAGTCACTGTTCTGTTCAGTAGCCGTGGCCCACTTTAGCAGGTTACCTGCATTGTTGTGTTCACCGCTGAAATAGGTGAATTCAACGGGCAGTAAACTTCCCAGTACCGTTACACCGGTAACTGCTGAGCCTGAGGCGCCCGCCACATCGGTTACTGTTACCCGGAAGGAATACGAATTCCCCAGAATCATATTATTCACCAGCGGCGTCACAGAATTGGCATTTACAAGTGCCACAGCCGGCCCGCCTATCTGTTGCCAGCTGTAAGTAGTGATGGAGCCGTTGGGTGAATAAGATGCGGCAGCATCCAATACGGTAGAAGTAGTGCTGATGGTCTGCGATGGACCCGCGATAGCAACTGGTGCCGCTACAACGGTGATGGTTACTGCTGAAGTGGCTGTTAATCCATGATTATCCGTTACTGTTAATGTAAATACGTATACACCCTGCGTTAACCCTGTAACAGATGTTGC
Source organism: Chitinophagaceae bacterium (assembly GCA_031424135.1). GTDB lineage: Bacteria > Bacteroidota > Bacteroidia > Chitinophagales > Chitinophagaceae > JACMLD01. Next base: position 167 of record JANPGT010000786.1, on the reverse strand, counting down.
AGACGCATTGGCAGTACTGATACTAGCACCGGCCGGTCCGCTGGTTTTAGCCCATGCATAAGAGGTTACAGAGGCACCGTTGGTACCTGCGCCTGCACCTGTAAGGCTTACGCTGCTGGAAGGCAGTGTAACGGTCTGAGCTGTGCCTGCGCTGGCAGTGGGTGGCG
>JANPGT010000785.1:0-2965 GCA_031424135.1 Chitinophagaceae bacterium | reverse complement strand
CGATTAACGGCCTGCGCATCACCCTTGCACCTGCTGCCGAACAATTTAACCTGGAAGCCGGCGCCAATTTAAAATTATCACTGGGCCCAATCGTTGCCGTAGAAGAAAATATTGGCCTGCGCACTTCGCTGCAGTTCAAACAGGGTAATATTGGTCCGGCCAACCTTTACTTTGCCTTTAAACCACCCACCGGTATCGGCATCAGCATTGATGCAGGTGTAGTAAAAGGCGGCGGCTATATTCTTTTTGATGATGCCAATAAACAATATGCAGGGGCGCTGGAACTTTCTATTGCCGATACGCTGCAGGTAGCAGCCATCTGCGTAATTACCACCCGTATGCCCGATGGCAGCGATGGATTTTCGTTGCTCATCATCATCAGCGTTACATTTACCCCGGGCATCTCACTCAGCATGGGTTTCTTCCTCAGCGGGCTGGGTGGTATGCTGGGCATCAACCGCACCATCAATGTAGAAGCACTGCGCGATGGGGTAAAGAACAATGCCATTGATCATATCATGTTCCCGGAAGATATTATCAATAATATCACCACCATCATTCAGCAGATCACCACCATCTTCCCGCCTAAAAAAGATCAGTTCATTATAGGCCTTATGGCCAGGATTACCTGGGGTGTTCCTGCCCTGGTAACCATCGATTTTGGATTGATGATTGAATTCGCCAGTCCTACGCGCCTGGCCATCCTGGGTGTACTGAAAATTGCATTGCCTACAGAAGAAGCCGCTGTATTGCAGCTGCAGGTAAACTTCGTGGGCATTATAGATTTCGACAAAGGTTTTCTTACGTTCGATGCCAGTCTCTACAATTCGCGCATACTCACGTTCACGCTGGAAGGCGATATGGCCCTGCGGCTGGGTTGGGGAGAAACAAAGGGCTTCCTGCTGTCTGTAGGGGGTTTCCATCCGTCTTTTAAACCACCAGCAGAGCTGAAAGTGCCATCGATGAAAAGGCTAACGCTGACCATACTGGCAGACAATCCACGCCTGGTGCTTACCTGCTATTTTGCGGTTACGTCCAACACCGTGCAGTTTGGCGCTAAAATAGATTTCCGTTTCAGCATCTCTGAGTTTAAGGTCATCGGCTACCTGTACTTTGATGTGCTGTTCCAGTTCTCGCCTTTCCATTTTATTGCCGGTATTGGTGCCGGACTGGAAGTGAAGATGGGCGATACCACGCTGTTTTCTATTTCGCTTGATTTTGAACTGAGCGGGCCCACACCATGGCATGCAAAAGGCACTGCTTCCTTTAGTATTTTGTTCTTCACCATTAAAGTTCATTTTGATGAAGAGTGGGGCGACAAGAGCAGCATCGAATTACCAAAGATTGCCGTATTGCCCAAAGCCATGGAGGCTTTGCAGCTGGACAGCAACTGGACTACTGAATTACCATTGAACCGTTCCACCCTTGTAACCGTGCGCGATATTAAGGCAGCGCCGGGCGTCATTGTATTGCAGCCCTTTGGTTCTTTTAAAGTAACCCAAACGGTGATGCCCATTGCACAGGTGCTGGAAAAGTTTGGAGAGAACCAGCCTGCCGACGTAAAGAAAGTAGATATTACCCAGGTAAAGATTGGCAGTAAGATAGTAAAGCAGGAATACCCTGTAGAATCTTTTGCGCCTGCTATGTTCAAGAAGCTGGAGGAAAAGCAAAAGCTCAGCGCACCTTCTTATGAAAACATGAAGAGCGGCGTACAAGTTACAGAGACCGATGAAATCAACGTAGTGTCAAGGGCCAACCGGAAAGTAGAATATGAAGTGCATGTTTCTGATTTTGATCCTACACCGGAAACACCACTGTTTACGTTCGACAAAAATTTATTCAGGCGCATGACAAAAGGTGGTGCCATTGGCAACTCAGCGTTGTCTAAAGAATATGCAGATAAAAAAATGAAGCAGAAAGATTTAGCGGTGAACCTGCACGATGAAGCCTTTGTGGTAATGAACAAAGCCAGTATGGAAGCGATGGCACACCCCGCATTTTCAAGCGGTAGTTATTCAGAGGCATCGGATGCATTGAAAGATTTGGTGGCAAAAGATCCTTCGTTAAAAGGAAAGATAAAAGTGGTGCCTGCTTATCATATGGAGATGGCATAATGAAGTATTGTAAACAATAAAAACTTATTGTATGGCAGATGTGGCGCATTACTCGTTTTTACCCTGGCTGCGGCAGGGCCTCAGTTCGGAAATTATTGAGAAAGATAACCTGGCCACGGGCACAGGCGCGGCCAAAGAAAGAGCGCAGCTGAATGTTGAACTGACGGTGCATGCAGACGCTGTAGAAGGCGATGGCGGAAACAACCAGTCCATCACCAAAATAATCAATGTGCTGGGGCCGGGAGATGTGATGAACATCAGCGAGCGGGTGATTGTGCGCGTAAATCCGCCAAAGAACGTGGGCAATTATGAAGACAATAACCTGGCATACATAGAATTTTATGAAGAAGATTTTTTATGGCGTTATACGCCTGCTTCCCCCAATGCCGCCAATACAAAAAGGCTGCGGCCCTGGCTGGCGCTGATTGTGCTGAAAGACGATGAGTTTACCGAAAAGCAATTGCCCGATTCGCTGCCTTTTGTTACGGTGGCTAATGACAAATTCAGTAACGTATTTAGCAATCCTGCAGATACCTGGGCATGGGCGCATGTGCATTTTAATGAACTGCTGGAAGAAAAAGATCCGGTGGCATTAAAGGCCCGTGTTACCAATGAACTGAATGCGGATGCTGACTCGGCGCTTTGCCGTTTGTTGTGCCCCAGAAAACTGGTGAAGAATACACATTACACCGCCTGTTTGATTCCTGCTTTTGAAACCGGCAGAAGAACCGGTCTTGGCCTGGACACGAAAGATGTGCCGGCGCAGGACAGCTCCTGGATAAAAGCTGGGCAGCAGGCCAAACCCAGGGGCTTCGATTTCCCGGTGTATTATCAATGGTCTTTTCATACCG
>JANPGT010000784.1:0-2519 GCA_031424135.1 Chitinophagaceae bacterium | reverse complement strand
CATTTGGGCCTTCCCGTGAATAATTTTGGCCCACATGAAACACATTTGGGCCTTCCCGTGATTCTTTTTGGCCCACCTGAAATACATTTGGGCCTTCCCGTGAATAATTTGGGCCTACCTGAAACACATTTCCGCCTTCCCGTGATTGTTTTGGGCCTTCCTGTGAATCATTTTGGTCGACTTGAAAAGCGTTTTGGCCTGATTACAAATCATTTAGGTTGAACAGAAAAGCAGGGCCTGTTCGGGAAACTGTGTAAATGGCTAAAAATGAAATCAGTAAGCAAATTTTTGTCACTGACCCGGTTTTAAGTTGTCGTCAACCCTTCTTAAAAAAAATATGGAGCATTGTCAGTACATTTTTTTCAGGCACAGCACTAAAAACTGCAAACTAAAAACTCAACTTTTCTTCAACGAAGAAGCCTGCACATCCAGGGTTGTTTTCAACTTGATGGTAGTGTATTTTTCTTCTGCTTTTTTACTTTCTATCAGCTCTATCAGCAGTTCTGTGGCATTTTGCCCTATGGAAAAAGTGGGTTGGCAAACAGAAGTGAGGGAAGGGTTGAGGTAGCGGCTCAGGGTATTGTCTGCAAAGCCCGCCAGCGCTACATCGCCCGGTACTTTCAGTTTCATATCCGTCAGCACTTTTACACTCAGCATGGAAAGCCGCTCTATTGAGGAAAAGATGGCATTGGGCCTGCGGGGGCTGCTCACCAGTTGCTGTATTGCTTCCTTCATCCTGGCTTCATCAAAATCACAGTAGACAATCCATTCTTTTTTTACCGGTATCCGGTGCGCTTTCAGTGCATCCAGGTAGCCATTCAGCCTGTTTTGCGTAATGGTCAGCTGTTTGGAAATGGTCAGGTGGGCAATGCGTTTGTAGCCCTGTTCAATCAGGTGGCTGGTAGCGTCAAAAGCGCCCTTGTAATCATCTACCACCACCTTGTGGGTTTGTATTTCATCGCTAACCCGGTCAAACATCACTACGGGAATGCCCCTTTCAATCATTTCTTTCAGGTGATCCACATTGCTGGTTTCGTTGGAAATGGTAATCAGCAGGCCATCTACCCTGCGGGAAGCCAGCAGCCGCGTGTTCAGCACTTCCAGGTCAATTTTTTCGCGGCTTTGTGAAATCAGCACATTATAGCCCATTTTAAACGCAATGTCTTCAATGCCGGCAATTACTGATGAGCAATAGTTATTGGCAATTTCCTGTACAATTACGCCGATTACTTTCGTTTTTTTATCGCGCAGCGAAAGGGCGATCGGGTTGGGGCTGTAATGCATTTCTTCCGCCACTGCCAATACCAGTTGCCTTGTTTCGCCGCTGATATCGGTGCTTCCGCGCAGCGCCCTGGATACGGTGGACACTGAAATCTTAAGCCTTTTGGCGATGTCTTTTATAGTTACCTGGTGCGTACCAATCATACAGAATGCAGCTTTTGTAAGTCGTCTTATTATTTTGTTTACCAGCTTTCAGCCGGAATGTTGACAGAGGTGGACCGCTCACGGCTCACAGCTCCTGGCTGGCAGCTTTCTTCCGGCGCATACTACATCTTTTTGCACAAATATGCACGATACCCTCATTAAATTAAATAATTTGAAAAAAATGCCGGTATTTGATATACACTATTCTATGCAAACGTTGCCGGTAACGAGTTCGGCAGGCTGAACCACCGTTTTAATATGGTAACTATTGGCAGGGCAGGTTCATTTGCATAATTTTAACAGGACGATTTGCCAATCATATTGTTTTTCTGACGATCATTTAAAACCTTGATGCTGCGTATGAAAAAAGAATGGTCATTCTTTGGTGCCCTTTTTTTTGATGCTTTATACCGCTCCTTTAAACATATACAGTCACGGTTACCTCCAGGCGTTGATGGCTGTTTTACCAGCGTGACTGCTTATACTTACAGAACGGGTATCCCCGCAAAAGCCTTTGTTTACCGTTACCATGCAGGCCCCTCAACTACTACCGGCAATATGCCATTTTGCGCTGTGCGTTACAGGAATGCTGCTTTCACTGCCGGTGCACAAAATCACCATCATTAAATTCGATTGCCATGAGCCCTAAATACTATTCCTTCATTTTATTTATTACCCTTGTCGTGGCCTGTTCTGCTGCAAAGCAGACCGGTGTTGCCAAAACGGACGCCATCAACTGGAAGCATATACATGTACTGGTGTATACCAAAAACGGTAAAGGTTATGTGCACGATAATATTGCCGCCGGCGTAGCATCCATTCAGCAACTGGGTGCAAAGCATGGTTTCTCGGTAGATGTATCTGATAACCCGGCCGACTTCACAGATGAAAAATTAAAAAAATACAATGCTTTAATTTTTAATAATACCAATAACGGTGTTTTTGATACAGATGGGCAGAAATTGGCCCTGATGCACTATATACAGGCCGGTGGGGGTTTTGTGGGACTGCACTCCGCCACAGGAACAGAAAGAAGCTGGCCCTGGTTCAAGCGTTTAATAGGCGCCAGTTTTCAGCGGCATGCCAGGCACCAG
>JANPGT010000783.1:0-3961 GCA_031424135.1 Chitinophagaceae bacterium | reverse complement strand
CCTATAATATCTATTATGTCACGGAGCCCGATAAAATGTATAATTGAGTACTGGTGCACAGCAATAACGAAAATTGGTTTAAGGCCATGGACAACCGGAAGCCGTATTTTTTCAGGATTGAATCTGTAAATGAGAATGGCGTTTCGGCTATGAACAGGATTGTGGCGGTTGAATAGTTGATTGCCCGCCCGGATGGCCCGGTCGGACGGGGTCGGTTGATTGTCGCCGTTGTTGGTGTTTTCACCATAGCCGTCAACCTAAGGTTGTTGCTGGCTTTTTGTAACTTATAATTGAACTAAGCTGGCTTTTATCAGGTTGACACCGGTACCCCCGCAAGACGCCTATTTTCCCGTCAGCTTTATTCAAAAGCTGAATTAAGCGATGGATGATAGTAGATACAAAAGATGATATAGCTCCTCACAGGGAAAATCAGCGGCGGCGGGGGTACGAAGCCCGCCGGCTTTGAGGCGATCAATTAAAAGAAATTAACCGGACAACAGTGATTTTCATATACGGAAAAGTAACAGCTACCATAAAAATTCCTTATCAAAGGGCCATACCAAATGATAAATACGAACGACTTACATATTGAAGATGAAATACTGCCGCTGTTTGACTTTACTTTCAATTACTACTCAGGCCAGGCCGTGCGTGATATTATCCTTACACTGCCGGGCAATATGGAAGAAATACGCTACCGGCAGGAAATATTGAAAGGCTTTATTGCCAACCGCGAAATCACCAAAGATTATTCTTACTCCCGCTACAACCTGTCTGAGATCTACGATTTCCTGGAAACATTTTCTGTAGGCACCCTTTCCGGCAGCAAATTGCGCTGGAAGCTGACGTTTTCCGAAAAAGAAAGAAGTCAGAAAAGAGGCAAACTGATTCAGTTGGTATTGCTTTTTCACAAGATACAGGATGGGTATATCAACAAACTGGACATAGCGGCCTTTCCCGCCGCCTATGCAGCTGAGTTGCAGCAGCTCAAAAACTTTTTTGGCGATTTCAACCTGGAGCAATACGAACGCTTTATCAAGAAAGACAAATTTGGCGTGGGCGATATGGTGGACCTGATTCAATTGATAGCGGAGAAAACGACCCGGGGCCAGATGGCGGCATTCTGGAAACAGTGGTTTGCATTTGAAGCCTGGTTGTCTATCAGCAAGGGAATCATTAAAAACGGGCTGGTGTTTCCTGTATTTGATGACAGCATTTTTTCATTGCAGGATATTTATCATCCACTGCTGAAAAACCCGGTAAAAAACAGTCTTACAGCAGATCGCAATGTAATTCTTTTAACAGGGCCGAATATGAGCGGCAAATCTACCCTGCTGAAAGCGGTAAGTCTCTGCGTATACCTGGCCCATACGGGGCTGGCAGTACCGGCCTCCAGCGCCAGCATGCCATTTTTCACTACTATTTCTGTCGCCATCAATCTTACAGACAGTATTGTAAGCGGTTACAGTCATTTCATGTCTGAAATCATTGCTTTGAAAAATGTGCTGACCGAAGCCGGTAAAAATGAAAAATGCTTTGCCGTATTCGACGAATTGTTCCGCGGCACCAATATTGAAGACGCAATGGAAATAAGTACCGCCACCATAAAAGGCGCTACCCGCTTCCCTAACTCCCTGTTTTTTATTTCCACCCACCTGCACCAGTTAAAAGAAATGGAAGAAATTAAAACCAATAAAGTAACCACCTGCTATATTGAATGCGAACTGAACAATGGCACACCCTATTTTACCTATAAATTAAAACCCGGCTGGTCTGATCTCAAACTCGGGCGTATCCTTTTCGAAAAAGAAGGACTGAATAAGATGCTGAGATCTTAAGTCGCATATTTATCAACAGCATTATTGTCCCGTTGCGCCCGGCAATGCTGTTTGATCCTCCCTGTTTGCTTTCTTCCTGAATGGTGGCCAATGAAGGTAAGTAAGTGCGCGCCACACCCATTCAAATGGTCCGAAGCGGAAATACCGCAGCCAGATATGACTGAATACAATCTGGAACAGCCATATACTTACCACTACATAATATACTTCATACCGCTGTAGTGTGGCAAACAACCCAAATCCATAAAAAATAACTGAAGTAATAATAGATTGAGACAGGTAATTGGTAAATGCCATTTGCCCCACCGGCGCCAGTACATCCAGTAGTTTTTGAAGCGGCAGCCATTTGTACAGCAGGATCAGCAGGCTGAGATAGCCAGTGGTCTGGCAAACCCTGCGGATGTCATAATAATTGAATTTCCATTGCTGCACAAACCGGTAATTATCAAACTTGAGCTGGTATTGCGTGCGCAGGAAAAAATAATTGAGGAGTAAGCCAATACCAATGCCAGCAACAGCCAACGCTGCATACAGCCAATTAGCTTTCTTGCCCACAAGAAAGCCAGATTTGTAAGCCGCCATGCCCAGGAAGAAGAACAGCAGCATATCCCACCAGCTGTTGTAAAAACCATAGCTCTGGATCATCATATTTACATCCCTGTAATACCTGAAAAGGGAGAGGTACCCATGCCCTTTAATTTTCTTTACTTCTTCCCTGGCAGCTTTCGCTATGCCGGCAGTGTCACTTTTTTCCTTGAAGCCCATGTATTTCCCCAGGTCTTCCTTCTGGTCTTCTGTCAGCTTTACTTTAGTGGTATCCAGTGCAGCAACTGCCTGTCCTTTGTGAATCATTTCTTTTTTGCTGTACAGATCGCTGTTTTCGCGGTAAGTAGATAAAGCCAGCAAAACGCATACGCCCCACAAAAGCTTTCGTGGCGACCAGTGACGGAAAGGAAATAACAGTAAACCACACAATGCGTATGGGTATAGAATATCGCCTGGCCATAAAAATATAAACGCGTTGATCAGTCCAAAAACCAATAACCACAGCATGCGGCGGTAAAAAATATCAGCGGGTTCCAGGCCTGGCTTTTCTTTCTCCAGCCTTGTGAGCAACAGTACAGTACCAGCACCAAATAAAATTGAAAAAAGCCCTCGCATGGTGCCTTCAAACAGGAAACATTCCACCAGCCATGCATAAAAATTACGGCCGGTCAGGGGTTGACTCAGATCCATGGCATTATAAAAATAATGTGCCTGGCTCTGGGCCATACTGTTCATCAGCAAAATACCCAGCAGGGCCAGGCCCCGCACACTGTCCAGGAAAAGAATACGATCTTTTTTGCTTACCGGCAAAGCATACTGCCGGCCGCCATTTACATCAGGTGGATGGGTGTTCATGTTGGTGGGTTGTAGGGGTATAATGAAATGGGTTATCCGTATCAAAAATGGCGCGCCACTAATCGTACAGCCAAATCTACGTTTGCTACTATTAACCGGGAACAACAATGAGCTTAACTAAGCCTGTGGATTTTTAGAGGTATGAAGCTTACCGGTACTGATATAAATACCGATAGAGAAAGATAAGCAACCCTCCCTCAATTTCAAATTTTAATTTCAGTGCGCTATTAGCAAAAGCCATGAGCGGGTGCTGCCGGCCCTCATTAACAGGCTGTTTGCCAAATATTTTCTACAATGAAATTTATCCTTATTTTGTGTAAGATCCTTCTCTACAATACCAGGGCTACCAAACCAACCGAATCCCTAAATGAGGCCTGCCGATGATTAGATTTTTTTTTCTTGTTATTACTGCATGGACGTTAACGCCACTATCGGTATATGCACAGCTATGTACCGGTAGCCTGGGAGATCCTGCCCTCAATGAAACTTTCGGTGCCGGGTACAATAAGCTGCCTTCCTACAAGACAAGCTTTGATAACGTAAACGGCTGCCCGCCTAAGGGTACCTACACGCTAAGTAATTTTCTGTTTGGCTGTGGCGACAGAACCTGGGGACAAATGGTGGGCGATCATACCGGGGACTACAACGGAAATTACATGCTGGTAAATGCTGAAAGCACGCCTGGTACGGTGTACAGGGATACGGTAAAAGGACTCTGCGGC
>JANPGT010000782.1:0-2475 GCA_031424135.1 Chitinophagaceae bacterium | reverse complement strand
TTGTAACCCTCCTTTGTTTTTTCAATCAGCAGTTTGTAGGTGCGCAGTGTTTCAAACTTAATAGAGTCTGAACCGCTGAAGAATACTTTTTCAATAAGCGTGTCTTTGTTGTAGGCATACGTGCCAATGCCAAAACTGCTGGCCGAATCTGAAGGGTTGAAATTGGCATACATCATATACTGGTCTGTGTAAATTTTTTGCTGCATCAGCGAGTGGAAAGTGGTGTCTGTAGTACCTCCCTTTACCGTTTGGGACAACATTTTGTAAGCGCCGGAGATGCCGGTAGTATTGCTGTCGGGCTGGTTGTTGCAGGAGGCGAGCAACAGGAGCAGCGCTGCGGAGATGAAGATTTTCATATTGCTTGTTTTTATGATTAGGAATAAAAAGCAGCTTGAAAAAAGGATAGCGGTGATTTTCAGAGAGGGGAGTTGGCAGCAATGTCACTAATCTTACAGTAAGTTAGAGAATATAAACAGGAGTGCAATAAATATATTTAAGTATATTTATAACCAGCACCCCTACACCTAAATCCTTTTGTATGAAACAGGCAGTTGCTCTTCTGCTGGTAATAACTGTATTTGTTTTTTTGTCAATGCGGCCGGCTGAAAATAGTAAAGACCTCTCAAAGGCTGTTCAGTCCATCAACGCATTGTACGCCCGCCATGCTGCTTCGCTGGACTCTTTCCTGGCAGCTTATCCCGAATATTTTTATGACAGCAGCGCCACCACCCGCGAAAGAAAATACCGGGAGCTGGCTTATTATTTTAAAAGGGCTGCCGGCTACATGATCGCACTGCAGCCCGATGCGTATTACCAGCAACTGGCAAGTCCCTTCCAGTTTGCAAAAACCAACCGCCCTGGATTTTTTGGTATGCTGCCGGATGTATGGCTGTTCCTGGGCCCTATTGGCAATGAGCCCGACAGTGTACTGCTTACGATGAACAAAAAGGATTCGGCCACCCAGGTTAATTTCATAAAAGAGGCAGTGGGCAGATACCGGCTGGCCATCAGTGGTATCAATGACCGCATAATAGCGGAAAAATTATCTGCATCGGATATTTTTGACGTGCTGCGGGTAGAGATATTCCGCATCAGCAGCCTGGATATTGCCAACAGTGATTTTGTAATATCAGCTGCAGGCCTTCCCTCTTTAAACGGTGCAGTAGAAAGCTGGTTGCTGTATGCCGGCGAACTGGTAAAGCAGGCGCCGCCGCAGGCAGTCCTGCTGCAAAAAAGATGGGCGCAAACCAGCGCACTTACCCGTACATTTCTTGCGTCAAACAACAACTTTGCGGCGTTCAACCGGCTGTATTTTATAAAGAACTGCCTGGTGCCACTTTCTCAATTGCTGAACGAATTACAGAAAGCATTACAGGTGCCGTACAAACAAAAATGGTCGGCGGTGAGGGCAGGTGCAGTGCATGCCTATGATAAAAATATTTTTAACGCGGATTTTTTTGCGCCGGGGGAGGAATCGTATTATTCTGCAGAAAAAGCAAAGCTGGGCGAACTGTTGTTTTTCGATCCCATTTTGTCTGACAATAACCGCCGGGCCTGTGCCTCCTGCCATAAGCCCGAACTGGCATTTACAGACGGGCAGCCAAAAGCCACTGGTTTTGAACGGGATGATCTGCCGCGCAATTCACCTACTGTTATCAATGCAGGATTTCAGAAAAAATCATTCTGGGACATGCGGGCGGCATCGCTGGAAGATCAACTGGATTCAGTTGTCAACAATCCCAATGAACTGCACAGTTCTTTTGACCGCGTAGCAGACCGCATCAATGCCAGCCCTGAATATGTAGCGCTTTTTCAAAAAGCCTTTCCGTCGGTGAAGAAGACAGGCATCGGCCGCCAGCAGGTAAAAGCAGCCATTGGCGTGTATGAACGTACGGTAACGGGCTTGAACAGCCGCTTTGACCAGTACATGCAGGGAGACGCCAGCAAATTAAGCCAGCAGGAAATCAACGGATTTAATGTGTACATGGGCAAGGCAAAATGCGGGGTATGTCATTTTGCGCCGCTGTTCAACGGCGCCATGCCGCCTTTTTATGAAATTACCGATCACCATTCTATTGGCGTACCGCTGCGCGATACGATGGATAAATACGCTGTTGACCCCGATACCGGCCTGCAAAAAATAACCGGGGAACTGTTCACCCGCTTTTCATTCAAAACACCTACCGTGCGCAACGCGGCACGCACCGCGCCTTATATGCACAATGGGGTGTATAAAACACTGGAGCAGGTGGTGAATTTTTATGACCATGGCGGGGGTACAAAATTTATGGGCGATTATGGTCCTTCTATGGGCGGACTTCCTTTTTTTACTCTTTTCCCTGAACCGCTGAAGCTTACGCCGGAAGAGAAAAAAGAACTGGTAGCATTTTTAGGCGCACTTACAGATACCAGTGCTGCCCGTAAACCTTCCCGCTTGCCCGAACTAAAAGGAAAATATGCGTCCTCTAATCAAAG
>JANPGT010000781.1:0-2444 GCA_031424135.1 Chitinophagaceae bacterium | reverse complement strand
TTCTTGCCTGCATGGCGGCATTGTGCTGCGGTATGTACTCCACTTTATAGCCCCGGTTTTGTACTTTAAACCATCCGTTGTTCAAAAAACCTGCGGCCATCTCCCTGTCGCTTACGAATTGTATATCATAGTTTGAATAGCCGTCTGTGTATTTAAAATGGGGTTTGCTGGTTGTATTGGTTACTGCGCGTACAATATCGCCGTTAGCTGTCTCTGTTCCAACTGCCCAGCAACCCGTGTTATCCAGTTTAATCAAAAAACTATTATTACCGGTATATACTTTTCTCTGCAACAGCCTGTAATAGGACATTCCATTATCACTGGTAAACAAATTTTTATAGGTTTCAACATCATTCTGAAGTCCCGACAGTTTTATTGTATTATCAATCCGCTCAGTACGAATGCCCCCGAGTGATACTGTGTTTGCATCGCCGGCGGCCTGCATAATCTCAATCTTATTGCGCGATGTTTTTACAGACCTGTCAACTTTCAGGTTAAAAAATTCCGCACCGGTGCCTTTAAATCCTGCATTTCGTGGCGGCAGTACCAAGGCGTTTTCGCGGACTGTACTGATATTGTATTTTGTTTCGCCAATATAAAAGTTTGATGGATCAGCAGCCAACCCGGAAAGGCCCTGCCTGTTCATCGGTTTTGCCGTTAGCTGCGGGCTCCTGATAGCCGCCATTTTTTGCAAAACTGATTTTTTGCTGACGAGGCTGATTCCACCGGAGAAGATATATTCCAGGTTATTTTCCTTAAACCATTGAAACGGGCGGGAATTGAGGATGTCAATGCATTCCGTTGATTCCCCCAGCGATTCTTTATTAAGGAAAGGAACCTGGGCATTCACTTTTAAAGTTTTATTATTCCTGTACCAGTTACCAAAATCCAGGTTCCTGGTAAGTCCCCCTTCATCGTTCAGCCATTCCAGCTGGTAATTGTTTTTCAGCCATGCAATAAGAAACGACCATTTCATAATCTGGTTGAGGCGGTGGTACTCCGTTTCATAGTCGGCCACCTGCTGATAATGCAGGTTCCACCAGTTGGAGAACCGGTCACTGCTCATATGGGCCGGCACTTCAATGCCGGGAATCAAATCACTGGAGGAGGCATTATAAATTCTTGTGGCCGTGGCGGAAAAATATACCTGTTTGCCGGCATTGTACATTTCATAGCCAGACAGCAACGGACCCAGCCAGCTCCTGGTGTACGGATTCTTTTTTAACTCATCCCGGTATAAAGTGGAAATCTTATAGTTTGTCTGCGGATAAAAACCGGGAATACTTCCCGGAACGGAGTTCTGGTAATTGAAAGACCATAATTTCATTATCAAATCCGTGTAGAACAGTGTCATCCCCACTTTGGTACCTTTAAAATCGCCGTCGTAACGGGCTTTCTGGTACTTATAGGGTTTTATAATATTACTGATAAACAGTTGCAGCCCCATAAGTTCCCTTTGTTTTTCAATATCCAGACCAACCAGTTGATCTACTTCCTTTTCATTTAGTGCGGTAAAATCCCCCGTGCCGCGGAAATAGTCCTCGTTCACCAGTTTTAATGCGGCCACCAATTCCGGTGAGAAACCTGCAGCCTGTTTATTTCTCAGGTAGCCCAGGTTATACAATGATTCAGACAGATCGGCCAGTGCCCTTTTATAGATAGTTTTTTTCTGGGAATTCCAGTTTTCGTTGACAGCTCCCCTGATATCCAGTACAAAGTCTCCGCTCAGGTAAGTGCGCAGGTAATGATAGAGCAGCAATTCCCGCCCATTGGTTTCACTGTTCAGTTGCTGGGCAATCTGTAAAAGAATGGGCTTATTTTTTTGTACCGCTTTCAGCATCGAATTGTAGGTTCTTTCCAGGTAAGCGGCCAAGTCCTCTCCATCATCAATATCATTTATTTTGGCGGCGGCTGTATCGCCTATTAAGGTATTCAGCGACTTTTCCTTCATGGTCCAAACCGGTTCAAAACCAGGTTTGCTTTTTATTTTGTCGTTGTATTGTTCAATAAGATCTTTTTCCATTTCATTTTTAAACAGTTTCCTCAGTGCCGCCGAATCACCCTTTAGTATAAGGGTAAGGCCATTGTACATTTCCCTGTATTTTACTGCCGGGTCAAGTGAAAAACCTATATTCAATTCGTCTCTTCTTTTTTCTGTAAGCCCGATGTATTCTGCAACATAACTTTCATAGCTGAATTGCAGCCTGGCTTTTTCTTCCAGTTCGGCCATGGAATAAGTACGCAGAAAATTGGGATCTCTTTTAATATTGTAGCTGATCAAATCTTCAATCCGTTGGTCATATTCATCTACAAGCCCGCGGTCCCTCACCCTTTTTATTTCATTTTCATATAATTTGTTACCGGCCTGGTAGATAACGGCAATGTCTTCCAGGTCAATTTTTTTTCCCGTGTATCCTTCATATTTCCTGCCGCCGAGGTATAAA
>JANPGT010000780.1:0-4059 GCA_031424135.1 Chitinophagaceae bacterium | reverse complement strand
ACCGTACACCTCGAAACCACTCCTGAAATACTAAACGGCCAGGCTGTGACCATTGTCAACGGCAGGGCTGTGACCATTGTAAATGGACAGGGCATACCAATTGTAAACGGACAGGCCGTAACTATCGTAAATGGGCAGGCCGTAACCATTGTAAACGGACAGGCCATACCGATTGTAAACAGCCAGGAAAAAACAGCAGTAGTAGTAGACTCCAGCGAAATTGGCCAGGGCCAAAGCCCGTTAAAATCGCTGAATATGATTACCGGGCTGGATGTGGGCAACCAGTATATGATACCCGGTTCATTGGTAAATGAAAATTTACTGGTCAACTATATTGCCGGGGTAATCACCGTAACACCCGCGCCGGTAACCATAACACCCGCTGCCGGACAATCCAAAGTATACGGTACAGACGACCCGGTGTTTACCTTTACCAATAATGCAGGACTGTCGCCGGAAGACTTTACCGGCCATCCGGGCCGGGCCAGCGGCAGCGATGCAGGCAGCTATGCATATGCGTTAGGAGATTTATCGGCAGGCAGTAATTATACCCTGTGGCTTTCAGCTACAGCCCCTGTAGCAACCTTTGTAATTACACCAAAAGCGGTTAGCATTACGCCCAATGCGGGCCAGGCCAAAACATATGGAGACACCGATCCGGTATTCAGTTTCACCAACAGCGAATCGCTCAGCAGCTTCACCGGCAAACTGGGCAGGACAAGCGGTGAAAATGCCGGTAATTATGCCTATACCACCGGCAGCCTTTCTGCAGGCGTTAACTATATACTCAGCCTTACTGCAGGCAATACCTTTGCCATTACCAAAGCAGCATTACAGGTAAAAGCAAGCGATAACTTTATCTTCCAGGGCGATCGCCTGCCTGTTTTCACAGCTACTGTTACCGGGTTGAAAAACAATGACAACCCGGTAGTCATTTATGCGCTCTCGCCAGCTTATTCCGGCGCAGCGGGTACCTACAGCATAATACCATCGATACCATCATTCAGTAATGCTGGCAACTACACCATCAGTTATACCAATGGCGTTTTATATGTTAACCCCGATGGACCCGGTGCCAAAAAATTAAGACCCAGCCTCGACTGTGTACAGGAAATAACCAACCCGCAGCCAGGACAGTTCAGGTATATCGCCCATTTTGTATGCCTGAACGACAATGCAACCGCTGTATACGTCCCGGTTGGCCAGGACAATAATGTTTCCTCCGCCGGCGGAACTTTTGATGCCAGTGCACAACCGGTTGTTTTCCTGCCAGGCAGTACAAGATTTGATGTACCTTTTGATGGACTGAAACTTAGCTGGGTGGTAAGAACCTACGATTCAAACCATAAAACTTCTGTTGGGTCCGATGCAAGTTCTACCTCAGGCAAGTGCAGCAACAATACCCGGGTAATAAACAATGCAGTACCGGCAACAGCACCAACTGCAGGTGACATAACAGGCAAAGCCAATATTTATCCTAACCCTGCTTCACAGGAAATAATTATTAATACGCAAACAGAGGTTCTTGCGGAAAAAGGTATTACGGTATATAATATAAGCGGTATGGCCTGCCAGGTAAAAGTACTGCGGAGATTATCCGCCAGCAGCGTGGCACTTGATGTAGCCGGCTTACCGGCAGGAATTTACCTGGTAAAATGTAAAATTGCGGGTGGATACCGCACATTCCGTTTTGTAAAAGGATAAAATAACTATGTTTATGGGGAACAACAGCAAGGTTCAATTAGCATACATATGATGACCCTGAAAAAACTTATAGGTTGCTGTATTCTTTTTACTGCTTCGATAGTTGCCTTCGCCCAAAGCGAAACAGGTGAGTCGACGGCAGCAGCGGGCGACACGGCACTTGTTAATAACCTTATTCAGCAAAGCAAAGGTTATTTCACAGACTCGCCTGCCAAAGCCATTGAACTGGCCGGCAGGGCAAGACAACTGGCAGAAAGCCTGCATTTTCAAAAAGGCGAAGCCTATGCGCTCAAGAACATTGGAATTGCTTATTACTTTCAGGGCAAGTATGTGGAAGCACTGGATTACTACCAGCAGTCGCTGAATTTCTTTACTGAAATCAAAGACTATGTTGGCATGGCCAATATGTACAGCAATATTGGGGTTGTTTATTACGACCAGAGTGATGATATAAAAGCGCTGGAAAACTATCTTCAGTCGCTGAAATATGCCGAGCTCTCCGGCGACAAACTGAGAATCCTTTCTGCACTCAACAATGTCGGCGGTGTCTATACCAACAAGGCTGCTACCTATAACAAAGCACTTCAATACTACCTGCAGGCGCTGCCCATTTGCGAAGAACTGGGCAAGAAAGAAGAGCTGGGTGCCATCTCTGTCAATATCGGGTTTATTTATTCTGAAAAACAGGATCCTGCAAAAGCCATGATCTATTTTCAAAAAGCATTGAAAACCTATGGTAATTCTGAAGGAAGTCTGAACGCCTACAACGCCATTGGTAAAATGTATACAGACGAGGGCAATTACCCGATGGCCCTGGAAAATCTCAACAAAGCACTCAGCCTGGCGGAAAAGCTGAATGTAAAACTGTCGATGGTAAAATCGTTTACACGCCTGGGAAATGTGTATGCAAAACAGGGCGATTATAAAAATGCCATTGCTTATTATCAGAAAGCAGAAAAACCTGCAGAGGAGATTGGCGCAAAGCTTGAATTAAAAGATATTTACCAGCAGATGTCTATGTCGTACGCAAAATCGGCCGATTATGGAAACGCTTTCAAATACCAGTCGCTTTTTTCCAGTATCAAAGACACACTGTACAATATTGAAAACGATAAAAAGTTAGGAAGTATCCAGTTTGATTTCGACCTGCAGAAGAAACAGGGGGAGATAAACCTGCTTACCAAAGATAAAGCCCTGAACGAATTGCAGATAAAGCGGCAAAAATTTGCGCGGAATGCATTTGCGGGCGGACTGGTACTGGTATTCTTCATTGCTGCGCTAATCTTCCGGAACTACCGCGAAAAAGTAAAGACCAACAGGATCCTTGACCAGCAGAAAGACCAGATTGAGCACCTGCTCCTGAACATACTGCCTTCTGAGGTTGCCAAAGAATTACAGGTGAATGGCCAGGCAACACCCCGCAACTACGATTCAGTGGCGGTTATGTTTACAGATTTTAAAAGCTTCACTACCCATGCAGACAAACTTTCTCCGCAGGAGCTGGTGGAAGAACTGAATGCCTGCTTTATAGAATTCGACAATATAATTGAAAAATACAATCTCGAAAAAATTAAAACCATCGGTGATTCTTATATGTGCGCGGGCGGTATCCCTACGCTTGACAACATGCGCGCGCACAATATTGTGAACGCCAGCCTGGAAATACAGGATTATATCATTGCCAATAATAACCGCAGAAAAGAAGCCGGCCTGGAACCATGGGATCTCAGAATTGGTATTCATGTGGGCCCGGTGGTGGCAGGTGTGGTAGGAAAGAAAAAATATGCCTATGATATCTGGGGCAGTACGGTAAACATTGCCAGCCGTATGGAAAGCAATGGTGAACCCGGCCAGGTAAATATATCTGCTGCAGCCTATGAACTGGTAAAAGACACATTCACCTGCACTTACCGTGGAAAGATCTATGCAAAGAATGTGGGCGAGATTGATATGTATTTCGTAGCAAGAACTGACTCAGACAGCCGGCATGAAACTATGGTTCTGATGGAAGACAACAACAGCTTACTGAATTAAACTGCTTATCGCCGGTATAGCAGCTCCCATACTATTGATCTCACAGAAACAATACTGCAGACTATTATTGCACCAGTTACCGTATTTTTACACTTATTAAATAACAGCACCTGTGCAGCAACTGCTGCGTCAACGGTTGCATTGTGCAGTGGCCAGACCCAACCGTGCTAATAAAACTAATAATATGAAAACAAGACTTTCAATTGTAGCAGCCTGCGCCGCCTCAGTGCTGGTAGCCTGTGGCAGCCAGGCCCAGCCCAGTAATCTGTCTGTAACTGAATTTGAAAAAGCCATTGCCCAAAGCAATATCCAGGTATTGGA
>JANPGT010000779.1:0-16539 GCA_031424135.1 Chitinophagaceae bacterium | reverse complement strand
TCCCCCGCTGCCCAAAAAATTGCGTTCCTGAAGAGGGTAGTGTAAGCCTGGTTTTCAAACAGACCGGGGTCATGTCCCATAAAAATGTACAGGTTGCGTGCGGCTATTTTTTCATTGCTCCATATAACAGGGTGATCACCCATTTTGATATTGGTAGAGGGTGAGTAGGATGACTCGTTCGCCGCGGCAATTACATGTACATTTTTACGTGGACTCTTATTGTAGGTATAGAATTCATCTTTTTCAATAATGAAAGAAGGCGGTACACCTTTCATACAGGGATGGTCGCTGTCTTCTACAAGCACATCGGCAGACACGAAATCAGCAATATAGTTCTGGTAGCGGATGCCGCCCATAAACCGTGAAAACCAATCCCACATGGGGTAGCCATCAAACTCGCCCAATAAACTGGCATGATGAAATCCGATCCAACCTCCTTTTCCTTTTTCTATGTAATCACGAAAAGCAGCCGCTGCTTTTTCAGTCCAGCCGTAAGGCGGGTAATCCAGCTGAATAAACAACTCGTATTTCGCCAGCATTGCCGCTGAGATGGAACTGGTGTTTTCAATATAGCGAACGGTGAAATTACTGTCCAGTGCCAATTGGTTTAACCAAATTTTCGCTGCTGTAGAATACGCAACATGGTGGCCACTATTTTCTGCAATAGCGATTACACTGAACCGCGGTGTTGCTTTCCTTCCAGCAGCCTGGCCCCAAATTGTTTGGCCTGCCAATAAGAGAAAAGCAATTGCCCATGCTGATACTTTCTTCATCGTAAAAATTTGATTTTCCATGCCGTTATTGACTGGCGGCATCTTAAAGATAGCTTTTGTACCGGTATCGGGTACCTGTTGTGTAGAAAATATTCACCATGTTAGTCCTGCTGCAGGGCGGCGGAGCGTGGCATGAAATTATCACAATATTTATGTAAGAGGTAAATATATAAATATGGAACTACAATTGGAAAAACCGTGGGATCAGGTAGCTGCCAAACTGATGGAGCATAACAGGGATCTGACTAAAGAGGATCTTTGTTATGAAAAAGGGAAGGAAGCAGCATTGCTGGAAAGATTGGCTAAAAAAATGGGCAGGCCCGTGCAGGCTATTAAGGAATGGATTGAAAGTGTATCATTTAATGAATAATTATGTACTTAGTAAAACTGTTCAATGCAGCAACAACAGCATTATTGCAGCACGATATTAATGATTGGCTGCAGTTGAATAAAGATATTCTTGTTCACAGTGCCAGTCTGTCTGTGGGTGAAACCGCTGTTACAAATGAATACTGCTTTTATGTTCTGTATTCCGGGCCCGATGTGCAGGATGCAGCCTTGAGGGAGATGGCTGCCGCAGTTACCCACGAGCAGTCCATCGAGGTAAAAGAGATGAACCCGGAGATAATGAGGCCTTCCAGCTAGCGATAGCTGTCAACCTTCCACCTTCCATGCCTTTCTTAAAAACTGCAGCACATTTCCATGCATGATGTTTTCAATATCGGCTGAAGAATATCCCCGTTTCGTAAACAACGCCTCCAGTTGCTGCAGGTCTGCAATAGTCTCAATATCATAAGGGCACTGTTCCTTGCCATAGCCACCATCCAGATCGGTGCCAATGCTCACGTGAAATGTATTGCCCGCTATCTGGCAGATATGATCGATATGGTCAATCATTTTATCCAGGTTGCAATTCGCTGCTTCAGGTGTAGATACATGTCTTTCCCAGCCCGGCACCATCATCCATGCATCCAGTGCACCGCCAATCACAGCACCGCGTTCTATCAATACCTTTATCATATCGTCGCTGAACTGCCGGTTATGGTTTACCAGCGCCCTGCAATTATTATGACTGGCCCATATGTTTCCATGAAAGTGATCCATGGCCTGCCAGAAAGCGTCATCGCATAAATGCGTAGCATCTAGAATAATATTCAATGCTTCCATTTTTTTCAGCAGCTCAATGCCATTTGCATTCATTTTGCCGGTTGCATTGGTGCCATGGGCATAGCGGCCGGGACCGTAATGTGCGGGTCCCAATGCCCTTAAACCATATTGATAAGCTGTTTCAACATGGTCGACTGTAATCATAGAATCTGCGCCTTCCAGGCTCAGTATATACCCAATCGGTTTTTTATCATTGGGCTTGCCATTATTCCATAAAGCCAGGTGGCTTTCCAATTGTGCCAGGTTAATTACCTGTACCATTTCGCCGGCGGCTTCCATGGCCCTGTACCAGGCCAGCTGTCCCTGCGTTTGCGCCCATGCCTGTGCAGGAGAGTGCCAGCCGGGAAGGTTATTGCCAGGCGCTACATAGCGGGCAATCTGTGTGGCTACCACCAACCCAATATTGCCGGCCCTTAATGCAGGCAGTGAAACAACGCCTTTGCCGCGATCAACCTTATCGGTCATTCCCTTTTCTCTTTCACGGATTTCATAGACTGATTTGGTAAGATCCCTGTTCCATTCCAGGGCATTCATGCTGAGGTCAAGATGGATATCAATGATAAACATGCTGTGTTTGATTTATGCTTTTGTAAAATTCGTCAATACAGTTCAAATAAAGCTTCAATTTCAACAGGAATATTATCTGGCAGCGAACCCATTCCAACTGCGCTTCTTACCCCAACGCCATTCTCTGTACCCCACACTGCAGCAAACAATTCGCTGCAACCATTAATGATGTAGGGATGTTTTTCAAAACTGGCTACACAGTTAACCATGCCCAGTACTTTGATTACCCTCTTTATTTTATTGAAAGAACCAAGGTTGGTTAATATGGTAGATAACATCGTTAGCCCCACCTGCCTGGCTGCCAGCTTGCCCTGCTCCATGTCAAGGTCGGTGCCAATACGGCCAATAATCAGGCTTTTATCGTCCTGCACAGGGCCATGACCAGACAGGTATAAATATTTACCATCTACAAGGCAGGGTTTGTAAACGCCCAATGGGGCAGGGGCGGGAGGAAGGCTTAATCCGGTTGCTGTAAATCGCTCATCGGCGGTTTGTATTTCCATATTTTTTATTTTAAAATGGTAAAAAAATAATTGAATTTGGTTAGGTATAGCAGCTATTGACGTGCATTGAATTACTCAACGATGATTTCATCCAGCAGCAGCAGCGCTTTGCTGCCTTCACCATAGCTGCCTATGGGGATAGTGCCTTTATTAACAGCCTCTATTTTTATATATCTGGCTTTTTGGGGAATAAAAGTTGACGATACACTGTTGATGCCATTAACAGGAAATTTATTTTTTGTATCAACGTGTTTGAAATCAATTCCATTCAGAGACAGGTAAATGCTGAATTTCTCCGGCGCCCACATTCTTTGCCAATGGTAATTGAGTATATGGGTGCGGATGCCTTTAACCAGTGCTTTCTTTCCCAGGTCAATAACTATTTCCGCGTTGTCGCCGCTAAAGCCCACCCATTGACCGTTGTTGTAACGCTGGGTACCTGCAAGACCATTTACCAATGCCATTGGTCCGGGGTTATATTTTTCAAGCGGTTTATTGGTAAGCATAACCGCAGCGCCGATGGCCTTGTGCAGGGAAAACACCTGCCGGAAGATACGTCCAGCAGGTTGCTGGTTTGCATTGTACAGCCTTGCCATCAGCATGCAGGTTTTATTAATAACTACCGGGCTGGTATAGTGCCTGCTTTTCAGCGATGGTACACTGCCGTCTGTGGTATAAGAAATGGATGCATTCGGCAGGCTGCTTGTCAGGGTTGCCAGCACATTCTTATTAATATCTATTGATGAACTGAATTGAATTTCATCGAAATTGTCTGCATAGCGTACCTGCAGCTTGTTCAGCATGTTTTTCTGGTCCCTCAGTCTGCCGGTAAAAGAAGCATAGTTGCGGAGGGCACCGGGTGTCCAGGCAATTTCTGCCGCAGCCATGGCTCTTGGAAAAATCATATATTCAGCCTGTGCAGTGCTGCCCAGGTATTCGCTCCATGTTTGTGCCTCAATGCCTTTTATGTATTTTTTTATGGAATCATTGCTGTGCGTGCCTGCAGGTTCGTAACTGTATACTTTTTCTAATGGCGTATAACCACCTGCCGCCAGTGGTTCTTCTGGGTAGAGAGATTGGTAGTAATCAAAATATAAATGCGTCTCTGGTGTCATTATTACCTGGTGCTGCTGTTGGGCAGCGGCGATGCCGAATTCTTCTCCGCGCCAGCTCATTACGGTGGCATTGGGCGCCAGTCCACCTTCCAGTATTTCATCCCAGCCAATAATATTTTTTCCTTTGCTGTTTACGTATTGCTCAATGCGTTTGATGAAGTAACCCTGCAAAGCATGTTCGTCTTTCAGCTGCAGGTCATTAATACGCCGCTGGCATTTGGCGCAGGTTTTCCATTTTGTTTTGGGGCATTCATCGCCGCCAATATGAATATAACCGGAGGGAAACAATTCCATTACTTCGTCCAGTATGTTTTGCAAAAAATTAAAAGTGTCCTCGTTGCCCGCGCAGTACACATCGTCGAATACACCCCAGAATTCAGCCGGCTTATAGGGTCCGCCGGTGCAACCCAGCGAAGGGTAGGCCGATAAAGCCGCCAGTGCATGCCCCGGCATTTCAATCTCCGGGATGATGGTAATATTTCTTTGTGCAGCATAGGCAACAATTTCTTTTATCTCTACCTGCGTATAAAAACCACCATATCGCTTGCCATCAAAGACATGTGGCAGTTCTTTTTTATGTCCTTTCAGCGTTTGTACACGCCAGGCAGCCACCGATTGCAGGGCAGGGTATTTTTTTATTTCGATGCGCCAACCCTGGTCGTCTGTAAGGTGCCAGTGAAATGTATTGAATTTATAGAACGAAAGCACATCAATGTATTTTTTTATAAACGATACCGGGAACAGGTGGCGGCTTACATCCAGCGCCATACCCCGGTAAGCAAACCGCGGGTAATCAGTAATGCTGCAACCGGCTACCAGCAACTGGTGATTGGATGACGGTTGCCACAATTGCCGCAGCGTTTGTATGCCGTACACAATACCGGCGGTGTTATTGGCCGTTAGTCTCATACCATTGTTTATAACAGACAAATGGTAGCCTTCTGCCTGCGTAACAGCTATGCTGTCTGTTTGCAGTAATAAATAATTTTTTTGAGGAAGCTGACCACCTGCAGCAGGTTTCCAGCCTGTGCCTGCTTCTATATAGCCCTGTAAAAGTGCGGCGCATGCCTGCAGACGGCTATTTTGATAAACAATGACGGTGCTGGGTTGAATAATAAATACCTGATCAGTTTGCCTGTATTCAACCGGCAGCGGAATCAGGGCCCGGGTGGCCATTGATTGCTGCAACTGCCCGCTTGCGGTAGACATAATGCCGCAAAAAATAGCCAGGATTAAAAAGTATTTAACTGCAGGATGGAATACCTGTTCCGCTAAAAATATCAATATTTTTTTCACACTTATTTTTTGGCTTCAGCCGCTGCTCTTATTTTGGTCACCTTGTCTGAAGTGATGGATATGTTTTCTTTATTAAACCTTTTCTTCACATAGGTAGCAATGGAGGCTACCGCATAATCATCCAGTATGGCTTTGTGTGCCGGCATTACGCCATTATAGGTTTTACCTGCTACTAAAATCTCTTTTTGCAGTCCCTGCAGGATGACATTGATCAGTGTATCGCTGCCGCCGGCAATCCATTCAGAACCGGCCAGTGGCGGGTAGCGGTTATTATCGCCTTTGCCATTGCGCTGGTGGCAGGCAGCACAGTAAGAGTTATATAATATCATGCCGGCCATTTCGCCGCCTTTGCCTAGGTTGTCTTTCACTTCATCCGGCGTTTTTATATAGGTCCTGGATTTTCTTTGCTCCATCAACGCCAGTTGTGCTTCGCTGAATTTGCGCTTGTCTGCTTTGTACATCACCCGCCATATTCTTCCTGTATTCGACTCTGTGATGTACAAAGATCCATCGGGGCCTTCTGCCAGTCCCATGGGGCGGTACCTTGCGTCGCTGGTGTTCAATACGGTATCTATTTTTGTAAAACCATCGGCAAACACTTCCCATTTGCCTGTAGCAACGCCATTTACAAAAGGAACAAAGGCAACAATATAGCCTGCCTGCGGATAAGGAGATCTGTCAGTAGATCCATGAAACGCAATGAACGCGCCGTTTTTATACCTGTCCGGGAACTGGCTTCCCTGGTAAAACAATAAATCCATGGGTGCCCAGTGGCCCGGGAAACCAATAATAGGAGTATCAAATTTTGCTGCCCGGCCAATAATCTTACCATCGCCGCCGTAGCCGGGTTGCAGTACATTCTTCTGCTGTTCCTGGTCGTAATAGGCATAAGGCCATCCGTAATTGCCCTGGTCTTTCACTTTGGTGAAAATTTCTGAAGGAAACATAGCTCCCTGCCATGCGGTGAATATGCCTGGGTAACGGGTATGAAAATTATCCATACCATTTACAGCGGCATAAAGGCTGTGGTCGGCCTTGTTCCATGCAATACCCAGCACGCTGCGCAATCCGGTAGCATACTTATATCCATCTTTTTGCGTCTGTCCTGTTTTGGAGGCATCGAAGCGCCAGATACCGGCATGTGTTTCCAGGTCAGGCGCGGGGTCCAGTCCCTTTCCATTAGGAATACCCGCCGGCGTAGCAATTGCAGCATCCTGCGCAGCATCTGTAGGCGCGCCAAAAGGCACATACATATTACCGGATTCATCAAAAGTGATGGGTTTGGCGCTGTGCCAGTTACGCATGAGGTTGGTGTCTGTATCGGTGAAAATGGTATATGTTTTACTGTCGGGCAGCAGTGATTCGCTGTTTAATTTATTCCTGAAAATATTTCTTACTGTGGTTGTGTACAGGTAGCCGTTATAAATCCGGATGCCGGCAGGCAGACCACCCTCGTCTTTATAGTCACCGAAGTAAGCAATGATATCGGCTTTGCCATCATGGTTCTGATCGCGGATGGCCGCAGTACCGCCGGCGCCATGCATAATATCATTGTAGGTGAGCTTAACATAGATGTCGCCATTGTCATTAACAGTAATATGCCTTGTTCTTCCAATACTGTCAGCCACCACTACCGCTTCAAATCCGCCAGGCAACTGCAGACCGCCATTGTCTTTGTCTCCTGCTGGCAACGACACTGGTTGGCGGCAGGCCGCAAGGCCGGCCAGCATCAGTAACAGTAAAAAATAGTGGTGGGTATCAACGTATCTTAAAGTGTGGCTGGAAAGAAAAGAAACCCGCTTGAGCGGGACGAAAGATAATAAAGCAGAAAATGATAGTAGACGCATACAATAAGAGTTCTTTGGTAGACTGGCAGGTCTGCGCAGGCGCATCCTGCCAGTTTATTTTTTTGTGCTGTTCACCACCAATGGGCTGGCTATGCCGTTTACGTCGTACACAATACGGCCGCCTTTGATGGTCATGCTGCATTCCAGTTTTTGCGATCCTTCTATTTTATAGCCGGTGTAATCAAAGAAGCCGAATTTTCCCTGGCGCAGGTTGAACACCGCAATATCTGCAATACTCCCTGCCGACAGGTTACCAAGTTCTTCACGTTTGATTTCTTTCGCCGGGTTCCAGGTAGCAGCCTGCAGTACTTCTTCCGGTTTCATGCCAATGGCAATAAAAGTAGACATCACATTCAGCAGGTCTTTCATAGAAGCATTCATGCTGCCGGTATGTACATCACTGCTGATAGAATGAGGATAAAACTTGTCTTTGAAAGCGGGGATGGCCTGGGAGAAACTAAAACTGATGCCGCCATACCCTACGTCAAAATAGATGCCTTTGTTCCTGGCTTCCCAAACAAATGGCTTTATCTTTTTTGTAAAGGTATCTACCAGAAATTCGCGGCTGCTCAGCTGCCCGAAGCAATGGGTGTAGATGTCCCCGGCCCGCAGGTGCCGGGTGAACAACTCTTCCAGCGGCAGGGGTGGCTGACTGCCTCCAAAATCTATCATCACAGGTATATTAGCCAGCGTTCCCGCTTTTACTGCTTCATCTGTAGGCAACCATTCATTGCCGTTATAATGCGCCAGTTTAATACCAACCACCAGGTCGCGGTATTGGCGGGCGACCATTCCCGTCATTTTTGCATCCATATCCCTGCTGTCCTGTTCATAGGGGCCGCCCCGCATGCCTTCACCCACAATATTCAGGAAAGCCAGCACCCTTG
This sequence comes from Chitinophagaceae bacterium, assembly GCA_031424135.1. GTDB lineage: Bacteria > Bacteroidota > Bacteroidia > Chitinophagales > Chitinophagaceae > JACMLD01. The sequence goes on along the minus strand of JANPGT010000779.1, from coordinate 8,384 downwards.
TCTGCGAAATATCAATTACCTGCCGTTTAAAATCAGCAAAACTGCGCCAGCCTGCGCAACCGGCATCTACTACCGTGGTAATGCCGTTCCTGAAACTATAGCTGTCGGGAGCGATGGAGTTGGGGCCGTTGCCGTATGTATGACCTGGCAGGTTTCCGGTAAAAACATGGGTATGCATATCAATTAAACCGGGACTTACATACATGCCTTTTGCATTCACTACCTGCAGAGCACCTGTGGTATCTATATTTTTACCGATGCCGGCAATTTTGCCCTCTCTAACGGCAATATCCATTACTTCGTGGATATTGTTTTTGGGGTCGTGTACAAAACCCCCTTTGATTACAAGGCTGTAAGGCTGACTGAATACCTGCAGCGGGGCAAAAAGCAAAAAGCAATAGACACATGGCTTAAGCATATCCATTCTGTTTTATAGTGACAGAAAAAACTTTTACAGGATAAAGGGTTCTTTGACCTGTGCCGTATACGGGTATTGCAGCGTATTACACGGCAGCTTTTTTCAATTCCTCTGTAATTCTTGCGGCCACTATTTTTTCCTGGCCGGGCTTCAGCATCCATACAGTAATAGTAATGCTCTTCTCCTGTGCATTGCCAATTTCAATAGAAGGGTTGCCATTGCGCAGGTTCAGCTGTACATCTTTGCCCGAGGTTTTTATTTTGGAATTGTCCCAGCTGATGGTAAGTGTAGGAGTGGTATTGCCCAGCTGCGGTACGGTAATACTGGTGCTGACGCCGCCTACTTTTTTTACACTGTTTTCAACCACGGCAGTAGCTGCTTCCCATTCCTTCCATTCTTTTTCGTGGTCCTGGCTGATATAGCGTTCCAGCGCTACATACATACCCAGCACCTCTTCCTTGTTTACTTTAAACCCGCGGCCAATATTAAATCCGCGTGGCGGCATACTGAGCCGGGCGGCTGCAACGATGTCTTTTTTTGCCATCAGCAGTCCTGCGCTCTGCGGACCGCGGATAGCCTTACCACCGGATATGGCTACAAAGCTAAAGCCCATATCGTTGAATTTCCAGAGATTGGATACAGGGGGTACGTCTGCAGCCATATCTATCGATGTAGGAATATTGTGTTTTTTGCCCAGCGCCACCCATGCTTCGTGCATGATTTTCCCTTTGTCTGCTTCAATATTTAGAAAATGCAGCAGGGCTGTTTTTTCATTGATGGCAGCTTCCAGTTCCTCCACGGTTTCTATATAAATTATTTTGCACCCGGTATTCTTCAGTGCATGATTGTACACAATAGTATGTGCTTTCTGGATAATTACTTCGGATTTCATACCAGTACCTTCCAGGTGCGGCAGCTGTTCCACTTTCTTAAGATCCATACCGGTTAAGATGCCTGCCAGTCCAAGGGTCATAGCAGAAAATGCGCCGGTAGTTACCACAGCTGCTTCGGAGTGTACCAGCGCGGCAATTTTTTCACCTACTTTGTCCTGCAGTTCATCCATCATGCAGAAATCATTGGAGGCATCCATGATGGTCTCTTTTACATAATCATGCATCAATGAGCCGGTCATCGCTGTATAGGTTCCGGCGGCATTGATGAAAGTGCGCACACCCAGTTCCTTAAAAAGATCGCGTTTTGCGGTGGGTGCTGCCTGTGCAGCAGCGGGTGTTAAAACAGCGGCACCGGCGGCCAGGGGTGTCAGCGATAAATATTTAAGCAGGTCTCTTCTTTGCATACAATAATTTTTAAGAATACAGCAGGAGGGGTAATATAATTAAGTACCTGCAAATGATCCAGGTACTCATATATAAAGCAGGTATGGGTAAAACAATTTTATTATGAAGTAATAAGCAGGGCCTGCTACACGTAGGCGATGCAATCCATCTCCACCAGTGAATCGCCCGGCACACCGCCTTTGGCTACTGCCACCGTAGTGCGTACAGGAGGTTTGCTGCCAAATCTTCCTTTGTACACTTCATTCATGGCCTTGTAATCTGCAATATCATTCAGGAACACAGTTACTTTCAATACTTTTTCCATAGAGGAACCCGCATTGATCAGTTCCTTTTCCAGTTCTTTCAGCACATGATCCGTATGGGCTTTAATGTCCCCGGCAAAATGTGCGCCCTTGCCGGCAATAAACACCATGCCGTTGAATTTGGTGGCGCCTGAAAAAAGCGGAACATCCTGGTCGGTTTCAGTATTAAAAACGTCTTTAGTGGCAGGATTGTTTTTTTCAGCATTGGCTAAAAAACCAAGACCAACCGTTCCTGTTACAGCGGCGAATATTTTTTTCAGTACTGATCTTCTTTGTGTTTGCATATATGGCGTTTTGTGTAGTGGAAGATAACAATTTTTTATTACTATTTGTCCCACCAGATTCTTGTCAGGAAAAGATCAGCACCCTGCCGGGCAACAGCGGCTTTATAAGAATTTGTATTCAGTGTCTGCTCTACCACCGGGTACAAAAAGCGCCTGAAGAACTGCCCATTGGTAGCATTACCGGGATAATTATTTGGTACCAGTTTAGGATAACCGGTGCGGCGGAAGTTATTAAATACTTCTTGTGCATCGGGGAAAATACCGATCCAGAACTGCGTGTACACCTGCTCGGTCTGGTTGTCTACGCTGCTGCCTTTGGCAGTAATAGGGTGGGCGGCTACATAGGCATCCACCTGGCTGCTGCTGATGGTGCCGGTAACGCCGCTGATGAGATCCCATTGCTGCATGGCGGCACGTATGCCTTTTTCATATAAGGCAGCAGGTGTTTCTACAGCGTACCAGTTTCTCAGGGCGGCTTCTGCTAAAAGAAAATTTGTTTCAGCTGCTGTGAAAATCAGCATAGGCGCATCTACGCGCAGCAGGGTATTTTGTTTAGGCTCAGAGTAGGTGCCGAAATCAGCTGGTTTAACCCCATTGATAGTAGCAGGTAATCCCTTCTGTACTGCCGGTGTACTGTTGGCTACACCACTTTGGTATACTACCGAAATCACACTTAATCGGGGGTCATTATTGTATTTAAGCGAGTCAATAAATGCCTGCTGGTATTTTCCTCCCTCGGTATTATTCAAGCCATCTGCCTTAATATAATCGCTGTTCAGCATGTTCAGCGCCATTGGATTTTTGTTGATGTCCTGTCCGGAGCCTGCATAACTTACTTTGGCAATATCTGCATAGCTGGTGATTACTCCGCCAGCAATGGCTTTGGTAACCCATGCCTGGGCGGCTGCTGCATCCACTTTTGTCATGCGCATACCCAGCCGCAGCATCAGCGAGTACGCAAATTTTTTCCATTGCGTTGAATTGCCGGCGTACACCAAATCCGAAGCACCGAAAGTAGTAGTGTTGGCAGGGGCTAAAGCCTGTGCCGACTGGTCAAGTTCTTTCAACAGATCTGCATAGATATCTTTTTGTGCGTCATAGGCCGGTTGGAAAACAGAATTGTTGTAACCCTGCCCCGCCTGTGAATAGGGAATGTCTCCATACAGGTCGGTGATTCGGCTAAAGCAAAACACTTTCCATATACGTGCTGCTGCATACATGTTTATTTGAGCGGGATTGTCTTTTACTGCTTTGATGACTTCACCTATTTCATTGATTTGATTACTGTAGGCGTTGGCAAATACCGAAGCAGATTGCGATTGCTGTGCGGCTACATATTTTGAACCGAAGCCTGCCACATCATTGTAACTGGTGGTATACTGCATATGACCCAGCAGCAGCGATTGTGTGTTGCCGCCGAAGTTAACGCCATCATACAGGGCTTTGCTGAAAATATATTGGGGCGTCGGCTTTGACACCGCATCGGGATTTGTATTGACATCCTGGAAATTTTTGGAACAGGATTGCATTACCAAAAAGCTGCACGCCAATGGTAAAAAGCGGGTATATGTTTGATGTAATAATTTCATGAGCTGAGTTTTTTAAACGAATTAAAATTTAAGCAGGAGGTTTACGCCATAAGAACGGGTGCGCGGCAAACCAATGGATTCGATGCCCTGTGCCGGTCCGTTGGTAAGGCTTTGCTCCGGGTCAAAATTGTCGGTCTTTTTGTAGAACGTAAGCAGGTTGCGGCCCACCAGCGATATGCTGGCTGACTGTATTTTAAGCAGTTTGAATTTGCTTATGGGAATATTGTACGACAAAATAACCTGGCGCAGTTTTACAAAGCTGCCATCGTGCACAAATAATTCCGTATACCTGTTTAAACTGTTGTAGTAAGCGCTGCGCAGGTTGGCCACAGGAATTGTTTTTGAATAAGGATCTCCTGCAGCAGTAACACCGGTGAGCACCAATCCTGTTTCCCTGCCAGGAAGTGTCGATTTTAACAGACCCAGGCGGGTGGCATATACTTCCATTACGGAAAATACCTTGTTACCAAATTTTCCGTCTATCAGCCAGCTTAAAGAGAAATTTTTATATTTTAACTCGCTGGTAAAACCCATCGTAAGGGGGGGGACACCTTTACCCAGTTCCTGGTTAATATCTGTTTGTGCCGGAAGCCCCGCGTTGGTATCAAAAATAGTATTGCCCTTGGCGTTTTTCAGCATCCGGTAGCCGTAAATAGCGCCATACGTGTGGCCCACATTGTTGTTTATAAAAGCGTTGCCATTGGCAGAGTTGCCCAGGGAGAAAGTGCTGATACCATCTGCCAGTTTCAAAACTTCGCTTCTATTGTAGGCCAGGTTGAAGCTCATGTCCCAGCTGAAGTCTTTTGTTTTTACCGGTATCACTGTCAGCAATACTTCAATGCCTTTATTGCTTAACTCACCTGAGTTGAGGATGGCATTGCTGTAGCCGGAAGTGGTGGAAATGGGTACACTCACAATGTCGTTGGTTGACTTGCGGTCATATACTGCCAGGTCCAGCCCTAACCTGTTCCTGAACATTTGCAGGCTGAAACCAATCTCTGTAGTGGTAGAGGTAAAGGGCTTAAGTTGTGTATTGGTAATTACAGAAGAAGTTACATTCTGCAGGGGTACCGCACTGTTGCTGGGCACACTGCTGTAGGTAAGATTGATGGCATAGGGATCCGGGCCGCCGCCGCCTACCTGCGCCCAGGAAGCCCTTATTTTGGCCAGGTTAACAGCAGCAGGCATTTTAAGCGCATCAGACAGTATAAAACTGGCACCTACACTTGGATAGAATATGCTGTTGTTGGCAGTGCTCAATGTAGAGAACCAGTCCTGGCGGCCCGTACCGGTTAAGAAGAGTATTTTTTTATAGTCAATATCAACAGAACCAAATACAGAATTTGTTTTGATCCGGCCGGTGTAAGGAATAGAAGAAGCGGTAGCCAGGTTGGAAAAACTATAGAAATAGGGCTGGATATAATTTTTGCCAGAGAGGTTGAAGCGCTTTTCTTCGAAGTTGCGGCCATTGGCGCCGGCCAGTACGCTGATTCCGATTTTGTCGGCTACTCTGGTAGTGTAGGTAGCGGTCAGCATTGAGTTGGTTTCCGAAACATCTGATTTGATACCGGCATACTCGCCCTGCGGCGTATAGGCAGAACCGGTAGGCAGTATGTTTTTGTAATTGTAACTGTAAAAATCTCTTGTTATTGTGCCTTTAAAGCTGAGGTTTTTAAACAGGTCGTAGGAAACAGATGCCTGGCCGATAAAACGGTTTTTATCATCTGCTTCCTGGTGTTTGTTCACAACAAAGTAACTGTTGCTGGCAATGGCTGCATCATTCCAGATGATTTCATTGCCCTGTGCGTCGTAGCCGGGGTTCAGCCAGCGGATGTCTACGGTATTGGCTACTTCATAAGGCGTCCAGTTCGGGTTGCCCAATGCATCACCTGCAGTAGACCTGTTTTTTGCTGTCTCCAGCGAGTACTGAATCACCGACTCTATCCGCAGACGGTCGCTTAGTTTTGCACTCAGGTTAAGGTTGGCCGTTTTGCGGTTATACTTGCTGTTGGGCAAAATACTTTTGCTGCTGAGATCTGACAAAGACAAACGGTAGAGTATAGATTCGTTACCACCGGAGAGGGCTACAGAATTGGTAAACGTATTACCGGTCTGATAAAAATTTTTCAAATTGTTTTTTTGCGCACTGTAGGGGTGGTTCAATCCATCGGCCGCTACATAATCAGTAGAACCATCAATCTTGGCACCAAAGGAGCGGCGCCCACTGGCCTGTGCTGCTGCCAGTGTGGTGGGCTTAATGCCGCCATCACCCTGTCCGTACTCGTATTGAAAATCCGGGAACACAGATACATTTTCCATAGTAAGGGTAGAGTTATACTCCACGCCTACACCTCTTTGGGCTTTTCCTTTTTTGGTGGTAATCAATATAACACCATTGGCACCCCTGGAACCATATAATGCTGCAGCGGTGCCGCCTTTCAGCACGGTGATGGATTCAATATCGTCCGGATTAATGGCGCCAATGCCATCGCCCCTGTCTACATTGGTGGTAATACCGTTAGGCGTAGCAGAGCCACCCGGTACGCTGTTATCGATAGGCATGCCATTGATTACATACAATGGCTGGCTGTTACCTGTAAGCGAACCATTGCCCCTTATGACTACACGGCTGGAACCGCCTGGTCCTGTAGATAAACCCGTGGCATTAACGCCGGCTACTTTACCAGAGAGTGCATTGGCAACATTGTTCTCGCGGGCCTGTGTAAAATCACTGCCTTTTATTTCTGTGGTGGAATAGGTAAGTGATTTACTGGTTTTTTTAATGCCCAGTGCTGTTACTACTACCTCACCCAGTTCTTTATTGCTTTCTTCCAGCTGTACAGTCACCGGTTGTTGCAGGTCTGTTACGGTGATTTCCCTGGCGGTATATCCAACAGAAGAAACAATCAATGTGATTGTTTTGCCTTTTAATTCATCAGGCAGGGTCAGTTTAAAGTTGCCATTTTCATCTGAAACAGTGGCAATGCCGGCGTAACCTTTCAATGAGACGGTCACCTTGGGTAAACCGCTGCCGTCCCTTGAAGCAGTAATTCTTCCGCTTACCGGTATGGCTACTACCACTATTTCAGTGCCGGGTAAAGGGTTGCTGACACGGGGCTCAAATACGGAGAACTGGTTGTTGCCAATTTTTTTATAGCTCAGGGCGGTATTGAGAAAGAGTTGTTTTAATGCAGTTTCTGCATCCATGTTTTTAAAACTGCCCGTGATGGCAGCTGGTACTATCTTACTGTCCAGCAGTCCTTCTTTATACGCTACTTTTATCTTATAAAAAGATTTCCACTGGTTAATAGCGTCCTTCAACGGTATCACCATGGTTTCGCTCTGCAGTTGCTGGCGGGATGAAGCAAACAACGGTTTATAACCGTTATTGGCAATGTCCTGTCCATGACCAGAGAGTGCAGCGCCCATACTAAAAGTTGACAATAGTGGTATAAGCAGCCGGGTTCTTGTTTTCAATCTCATGTTTTTGCAATTTTTGATTGTGCAGTTTATTTGGAAATGGTAATGTGTTTGTTGGCAGACTGGCTGATATTTATGTTCAGTGAAGTGCTGAGTACGTCCAGCAAATCAGCTACCGTATTTACACTGATATCACCCTCTATTTTTAAGTTAAGCAGCGTACTGTCCTGTATAGTAACGATGTACCCGTAACTGTCCTGCAGCGTTTCGGTAATTTCTTTCAGGGATGCATCGGTAAAAGATATCTCCCTGGCGGTCCAGGTACTTACCTGTGAAGGTTTCAGCAGTTTTTTTGCCACCAGCATCCGGCTGGCTTTGTATTCAACATAATCACCGGGCGCCATTATGATGGCCTTGTTTTCTGCGGTAGCCCCGGTGTAATCAATTCTTATTTTACCGGTAATAAGTGCAACGTTTGTTTTACCGTGACGTGCTTTTACATTAAAAGTGGTACCCAGCACTTCAATATTTACGTCGCCGCAATGCACAATAAACCGTTCTGCCGGCTCAATATGTGTACTGTCTTTATTTATGTGGGTTACGTTGAAATAGCCTTCCCCTTTTATCCATACTTCTCTGATAGCACTTTTTTTCCAGTGGCTATTGTAGACAATGGTAGAATTACCATTCAATGTAACCTGCGACTGATCGGGCAGCATAAACGTTTTTACTTCTCCAAAGGCGGTGGTAAATGAATATTGTTCCGGAGCTGCATTCCTGCTGATTAGCCAATAGGAAAGACCTGCCACAACAATAAAAGCGGCTGCAACCCGCATCAATGCAGGTAATGCAAATACTTTTTTCTGCAGGGTTACTGCGGGTTGCTGGGCAATGGATGCCTCAATGCGTTGCCATACCTTATCCTTGCTGGTTTCATTGTGAAAAGTTTCCTGCAGGCGGTACTGCCGGATGGTAGCGGCGGCTTTGTCAATGGTCTCTTTTTTTTAGGGTATACTCAGTATAACTGTCTGCCAGTCAACAGCATTTTCTGCGTTGGGGTTAATGGTCCATTG